>JAEEGN010000219.1 GCA_016280345.1 Selenomonadaceae bacterium
CCTTTTGACAAGGATATCGCGGAAGCGCTCCTCTGCGCGGCTTCGAGCTTCCTTCTGCTTTGGCTGATTAAGCGGTGGTTTTCTCCCGACTATGAAGGCTCGATGCGGCTCCACGTCCCCGTCGGCGACGTGGTCCGCTGGAGCGTGCCGCTTTGGTTCTGCATGGCCGGTAGCGTCGCCGTTGAAGCCTGGAAGCGGGGAGATTTTTATTTCCATCTGACATTTGGCATGGTAGCCCTGTGCCTGATGGCCGGATTCCTGGAAGAGGCCATTTACCGTGCCTTTGTCGTTCCCGTCGGTATGCGCTATCTGTCCGGTGATAACCGCGTCTGGTGGACGGCCGCCTTCTCGGCGGGGGTGTTCGCAATGGCCCACTTCCCGAATATGCTGTCGGGCGCCCCCCTGGACATCACGATTGGGCAGGTCTTTGCCTGCGTGCCTTTCGGCCTGTACGCCGTGGCGATCATGCTTCGCTCCGGGAGCATCCTGCCGACGATGGTCATGCACACGTTGATGGATATCGTCGCCATCAGCACCACGCCCAACCAAGGCGACGGCGTCATGCGCGGCACGGTGGAATGGGACCTCATCGTCGGTGTCGTGCTGCAATACATCGTCCTTGTCTCCTTCGCCGTCTGGATGATCAGGAAATACAAGCCGGAGATTCTCGCGCTTTGGGATCGGAAATGGGGCCTGGCTCCGGAAGGAGCCGGAGAAAGGAAGGAGGGGTGAAGGATGCCAAGGATTGACGGAAAGGAAATCCCGAAGGAGGCCATTGCCGAAGCGATCCGCTGCGACACGGTGGAGGCGCTGCTGGAAGTGGCGGAAAAGCACGGCATCGCACTGACGAAGGAAGAGGCCGAAGCCTTCATCGAAGAAATGGACGATATCGACCTCGACCACAAAGTCCTTTCCATGGTCGCCGGCGGAAAAGGCTGGCGCCCGCGCTGAACGGGAATATCATTGCAATCTGCGCATTGCGGCAGGAGAAAACCATCATGGAAGGAAACGAGAAAACCGCGGTCCGAGGGAGTCCCCGGAGAAGGCCGGGAAACTCCCGGAAGAGTTGCAGGACCGCGACCTGAGCCGGAAGGGACGCGGGAAAGTCGCCTGATTTTTAAGACAGCCCGGCGCAAACGCGCCTGAAGCAAGGAGGGGTTATCGTGAATCAAACGGAAAAGATGCGGAAACTATTTGCCGAAAAGGCGTTGAGCGTGAATGAGATGGAGGCCATCGTCGGCGGGGCGCTGGCTCATTGCGACTCGCTGGCCGACGACAGCCGGTTCCTGAACGTGCTACTGGGCGGAAACGTCTGCGACCGATATGGCGAAACCTATGCGGGGCAACACTACAAGGAAATCCAGAGTGCCTGGAAGGTCGTCGGCGTGGATATAAATATCGAAGATGCGTATTTAAACCGTGCTGACGGAGTACCGCTCGGATATAGCTATTCATATAAGATCAACGGGCAGTATGTCGACCCCGAGGATGCGTACCGGCACGCCATGAAGGTCACGGGAAAGAACCTGAAGCCGTCGGATTGGTACTGGGATTGATCAAAACGGGACGGCGGGACAGGAAGTCTTTTGTTAAGGAGGGCAACAGGGATGGAACGGAAATCACCGGCGGCGGAGAAGGTGGACGTACTTTTCATCACGATGCCGTTTTGCGACGAGTATATGCCCTGCCTGACGCTGGCGCTGTTCAAGTCCGTCCTGGCGCGGGCGGGGATAAAGAGCCGGGTGCAGCACGAGTTCCTGTATTTCGCCAACCGGTTCGGGCTGGAGAAGTATCGGAGCCTTTTGCAGGTCTGCACCATCGGTTTCGGGCACGACTATTTCGCTTGCGAAACAGTTTTCGCCGACGCCGCCCACGGGCAGGCGCTTCGTTCCTTTGACGAGTACATCGGGTGGATGCGGGGGACGCATTTGCCGGGCAAGGCGTTTTCCGGGAATCAGCAGCAGGACACGCTGGCCAAGCTGGACCTGATCCGCGAGGCGCGGGACGCGGCGGCGGGGTATCTGGAGGAGGTCGTGGCGCGCGTCGCGCAGAGCGGGGCGAGGATCGTGGCGTTCCTGTCGATGTTCCAGCAGCACAACGCGATGATCGCGCTGGCGAAGCGGCTGAAGCAGGAGAAGAATCCACCACTGATCCTGGCGGGCGGCGCGAACTGCGAGGGCGACGCGGGGGCGGCGCTGATCGAGCATTTCGAGCCGTTCGATTACGTGTTCACGGGGGAGGCGGACGAGATCCTGGCGCCGATCTGCGAGCGCCTTTTGCGGGACGGGAAGATTCCCGACGCGGAGCTGCCTCCCGGCGTTGTCTCGCGCACGAAGCTGAAGGCGCCGCCGGCGAGAATCAATACGAATCTCGACGCGCTGCCGCTGCCGGATTTCAGCGACTATTTCCGGGAGCGGAAAGTGCTGCTGCCGAAGGATGCGTGGAAGATCATCGTGACGGTGGAGGGCTCGCGAGGCTGCTGGTGGGCGGCGAAGCGGCCCTGCAAGTTCTGTGGCCTGAACGGTAGCACAGCCCACACTTACCGCGAAAAATCCACGGAGCGTCTGGCGGACGAGCTGACGCAGCTGGCCACGGTGTATCCCGGCGCCCAGTGCTTTTTCACCGACAACGTATTGAGCATGAGGCACCAGAAAGGGCTGCCGGAGGCGCTGGCGACACGGCCGGCGTATCAAAAGACCGGCTGGAACGGGCAGAAGGGCCTGAGTCTCTTTTCCGAGATTAAGTCCCCGGTGCCGGAGGTGGATGTGATGCGGCTGAAGTCGGCCGGCTTCTTCTGGGTGCAGGCGGGCATCGAGAGCTTTTCCGACGATATGCTGCGGCTGATGGGAAAGGGCGTCTCGGCCATCCGGCAGGTGGAGACGCTGAAGCATTGCCTCGCCCATGATATGAAGGTGCTTTGGTATCTGCTGCTGGGCACGCCGGGGGAGACGGACGCGATGGTGGCGCAGGAGAACGAAGTCATCCGGAAGATCATGCACCTCGAAGTGCCGAATACCGTTGCCCATGTGATGTATTTGCGCTACAATTACTATATGGATCATCCGGAGGACCCGCTGGCGCCTAAGCTGCGGCCGGACCGGGGCTATGATTTTGTGTACCCGGACCGGGATTTCATCCGCCGGGCGGTGCACCTCTATGCGCCGGAGGATGAGGAGGAGCTGGCAAAGTATTACGATTATCGACTTATCGGGTCATCCTATGAAACGCTCCATCAGTTGATCGAGTCCTGGCGCAGCACGAGCCAGATGCTTTTCATGAAGGACTGCGGCGACGAGGTGAAGGTCATCGATACGCGCCTCATTGCCAAGTATCCACTGTACCATCTGGTGGAGTCGGAGGCCGAGGTCATGCGCCTCTGCCGGAACACTACGCGGAAAGAGACAATCTTCGCGCGGCTGAACGGTCAGTATCCGGCGGAGGAGATACAGGAGACGCTGGAGCTCCTGGAGGCGGAAAACATGCTGCTCCACATTGGCGACGAGTATCTGACGCTGCCGGTGGACCGCGTGGGGAGCCTGGAAAAAGAAAAAGAGCCGCCCGGTTGAGGACCGCCCCCGGGATTGACGGGAGGCGTCCGCAGGTCAGGCGTTTCGGGCGGCGCCCCGGAGACGTTTCTGGCGACAGAGCATGAAAGGGGTTGGCGATGGCATCTCGGAAGAAGCAAAAGGACAGAAAGCGAAAGGCGATTTTCGCTCTCATTTTCCTGTTGACGTTGGCCCTGCTGTCGTCCATCTACTGCCTGGCGGTGCACCAGCATATCGTCCATGAGAAGACGCGGTACGGCTATATCGCGGCCAACGAGGCCGGTCACATCAACACGCTCATCGACTGCATCATGGTGAGGACCAATATCCTGAAAGCGCTGGTACAGAATCATCATGGGACGACGGAATTCTTCGACGAGGTGGCGGCAAGCATTTATGATTCCGTAGTGCAGGAAACCGGCGTCACCCTGAAGAATGTTGCCATCGCCCCGGGAGGCGTGGTGTCCCACGTGTATCCCCCCGAGGGAAACGAGGTCCTGATTGGCTTTGATTTCATGGATTTAAGTCGGCAGGGGAATGAGGAGGCCAGAGAAGCCTACGTCAAAGGGGATACCGTTCTGACGAAGCCCTTCCCGCTGGTGCAGGGCGGGATCGGTATCGCGGGCCGGACCCCCGTCATCGTGGAGGAGGACGGCGGGCCGAAGCTGTGGGGTCTGGTGACGGTCACAATCGATTATGACCGGCTGATCGACGCGCTGATGCTGAAACACCTGGAGACGATGGGAATCGATTACATGCTGTCGTTCATCGACGGCGATGGAACGGCGCATCCCATGAGTTTCATCGGCGCGTTGGAGGACGACGCGGTGAGGAAACGATTCGTCGTCAGGAATCTCACCTGGGAGTTGGCGCTGCGGCCGAAGGAGGGCTGGAGTTCCCCCTGGCAGCACGTCGTCGCGGGCGTCCTGTTCGTCCTGTTGGCGGGCTTCACCGCCAAGTTCGTCGACGTGGTCATCCGGCTGCGGGAGTCCAACCGGGTGCTGCGGCGCATGATTGGCAAGTTCTTCGATATGCTTTTCCGACTGCGGGAGTCCAACGAGGCGCTGAAGAATATGTCGGAGCACGACGCGATGACGGGGCTCTGGAACCGGCGGGCCTACGCGGCGGCCATCGACGCTTTCACCCGGAATCCCCCTGGGGATTGTTGCGTGATGATGGCTGATATCAACGGCCTGAAGGAAGTCAATGATACTTCTGGGCACAAGGCGGGCGACGAGCTGATCCTCGGCGCGACGGAGTGCCTGCGACACGCTTTCGGCAAGGCGGCAATATACCGGCTGGGCGGGGACGAGTTCTGCGTAATCGCGAAGAAACCGCCGGAAGAGATGGAGAACGATATCGCGGTCTTCCAGCGGCTCATCGGCGAGTGGCGGGGGAGCGACGCGGGGCGTCTGTCCGTTTCCTACGGTATGGCCAACAGCCGCGACCATCAGGATTTCACCGCTTTGGTCAGAGACGCGGACCGAAAGATGTACGAGAGCAAGAGCAACTACTACCGGATGTCGGGCAAAGACCGCCGGAAATGAATGGCGAGAGGAAAGGAAACGACGGAAATGGACGTACAGGAACGGCCGGTGAAGGATTGGCTGGCCCATCTCCGGCAGCACCCGGTGCCGGAGCTTTTGGACGAGAATTGCCTGGCCGCGCTGGCTGGCATTGAGGCGCAGTACGGCGACACGATCAGCCACGGCGCGGGGCTGGAGATCCGACTGGGCGAGGAGGCCCGATACGCGGACTACATTATGAATATCGACACCGACAAAATTCCCTTCGCAAAGTCCCTTTGGTACGAGATTGATTATGAGGTGTTTCTGAAGGCGTCGCAGACCGGTGCGCGCATCGAGCCCTGTCTGTTTGCCAACGTGGACATGACGAATGCGGAGAGCGAGAGCGCTTTCTGGGACGCGCTGCTGCCCGCATTCCTCGGCGAGGAACGGGCGACGCGCCTTCGTCCCGCGCTGGAGGCGGTGATCGCGAAGTGCCCTGAGGGGGCGCACATCAAGCAGATCGGCACGATGTCCAGCCGGGGAGAGTTGGACATCATGCGCCTCGTGGTCGTTTTCCCAAGTTGGGAGAGCATCTTCCCGGGCCTGACCGCTATCGGATGGCCGGGGGAAACGGAAGCGCTTCGCGCGGCAACGGAACCGTGGAAGGAAGCGCGCACGATTGCGGTGAATATTGATATCGGGGAGGGCGGCGTGCTGCCGAAGATCGGCATCGAGGTCTTTTCCCGCTGGCGCCACCCGCTGCTGGTGGATTGCTTCATCGCCAATCTGGAGGGGGCGGGGCTCTGTCTGCCGTCGAAGGCCGAGGCGCTGCGCCGTTGGATTCGTCTGCGTCCTGCGGGCGATCCCTTCGTTCAGACGCTCATCAGTTACTTCAAGCTGGTCTATCGGGACGGGCGCATCATTGAGGCGAAGGCGTATCTTGAACAGTCTCCCTACTTGCACCATCACTATTTCGATGCCTACGAGCAGCCCGTGCGTCTCGATATGGAGCTTTTCGACGGCCGGAAGACCCTGCGGGTCGGCGACGCCTTTGCGCGGCTCTGGAAATGTACGGAGACGCGCGTGCCGCAGCCGCGTTTGCCCGGCGTCATGCCGGACGCCTCTGCGCCTTGCGCGAACGCCGTGCGTCAGGTGCGTTTTTTCGGCGGCGAGGGCTACGAGCATTTGGACCGGTTGCTGGAGGACTGCCGCGAAAACGGTGTCCGCGCCGAGGTGGTGCTGACGAGAAAGGTGGAGCGGCAGCGCCTGGAAGAGATGATCGGGACGGGGGCGGACAGTTTCCTGGTGGACATCAACGCCGGGGACGGCTCGGCGATGGAG
>JAEEGN010000220.1 GCA_016280345.1 Selenomonadaceae bacterium
ACAGAGTCCCTTCATAATCGTTCTCTTGGAAACTGGGTTCTTGATGTTCCCGTAATGAAATAGCGGAGAGATCCTATGGGCATTTTTGGGGTTTTGGGTTTGGCTTTTATTATTGTTGTTGCCTTAATGATTATTATTTCTGTTTATGAAATAGCAATTAACGCGAGAAACCATAAGAAAATTTATCAGTTCATGAAAGATTTTATCCTTGGCTTTTGTTTGTCATCGCTAGTTGTTTGGGGATGTATTTATTCTGAAATCTTGCCGCCAATACTCCAAAAGGAACAATTCAATGATTTAAGCTATATTGAAGGAGTGACCTATGGCGTTCCGACAAACGGAGGCTTCATTTTATCAGTGAAATCTCCTGATAACACAATACCCAATGGCCCCGTTTTAGATTTTTTGCTTGTTACGAGCAATAAACCAGACTTCTTGGACGACAAGGAAAAGGTGTTTGGAAGTTTTGTTCAAATATGGTATCGGGAAAAATATCATCGGTATATTTATCAGCTCATAGTAAATGGTGAGACGATTTGTACCCTGGAAGATGCCAATAACAATGTCGAACATTGTAATATTTGGAATCAATATATGTATTATATTATATCATTTGAAATTGTTTTGTTATTGTATTTAGTCTTCCTAATATCCCCAAAACACAAGCGTACTGAAATGGCGGCAAAGAGAACCGGTTGAAGATATTATTATTTTATTGTTAGTAGATCTGGTATTCTTTGTGCGTCCCAAATTTCTTGCAGAATAATGAGAGGGTAAATCGCGGCCGAAAATGTCAAAGAAAGATTTAAGATTGAACCGTCAAATTAGGAGGTGAACCGATGCTGTTTTTCTGGCTGATCCTGCTGGCGGTGCTGGGCACGGTGGCGGGGCTGGCCTGGTGGGCCATGGGGGCTGTGGTGCCGGGTGGGCGACTGTCGAAGTGCCGGAGCTGGCTGCTGCTGGTGGATGTCGCTTCCATCGCTCTCCTGCTGGCGGGGCCGAGGCTGTCGCTACCGGTCGAGATGAAGCGTTCCGGGTTGATCCTGCTTTCGATCTTCTGGATGGCGCAGCTCATCTTTGGCGTTTTGGTGGCGCTGCTGCGCATGGTGCGCTTTGTCCTGCAGCGCCAGCCGGAGTCCCCGGACATGGAGCGCCGGCGGCTTCTCCGGGGGGCGGCGCTCTATCCCCTGCTGGCGGCAGCGGCCGGCGCCTACGGTGGACTGGTGGAGCGGACCGCCACCGTGGTCCGGGAGATACCGGTGCCGCTGCCGGGAATCGGCCCCGAGCTGGAGGGCTTTCGCATCGCCCAGATCAGCGACATCCACCTGGGGCTCTTCTTCCATCTGGATGAGCTGGAGCGGTTGCTGGAGCAGGCGGCGGCCACGGGGGCGACGGTCCTCGCCGTCACCGGCGACCTCTTCGACGACAACGAGCAGAACGTGGCGGCGGCAGAACTGCTGGACCGCTACACGGGGCGCTTTCCCCGGGGCATCTGGTTCTGCTACGGCAACCATGAGCATTTCCGCGACCTCCGCCAGACGAAGGCGGCGCTGGCCCGGACTTCAATCCACGTGCTGGAGAATGAGCGCTCTCTCCTGCTGGACGGGGCCCGTCCCCTGTATTTCGCCGGTGTCGATTACCCAATGCCCCGGACAGCTTTCGCGGAAAAGGAGCAGGACTTCACGGCCCGGGCCCTCGGCGGTCTGGCGCCGGGGGCGGTGACGGTGCTGCTGGCCCACCATCCCGACTTCATCGATGATGCCGCCGAATACGGGACGGACCTGGTGTTGAGTGGCCATACCCACGGCGGGCAGATCGGCTTTCTGGGCGTGCCGCTGGTGCCGCCGGTCTTCAAGTATATGCGGGGCGTGTACCGCGTGGGGCGCACCCTGGGTTACGTCCATCCCGGCAACGGGAGCTGGTTCCCGTTTCGCCTGGGCTGCCCGCCCGAGATCGCGGTGTTCACCCTGCGAAGGGCGTAGCGCCGGCGGCGTGGGACGACCCCCTTCCGCGAAACATTCGCCAGTTTTTTTCATTCCATACTAGCCAAAAGCATAGAAGGTATGCTATAATTCTATACGTAGGTCTGAACAAAAAGGAGGTATTTTTCATGGGACTCAGGAAACTCAGTAAACTGGCTGTCTTCGGCGTGCTGCTGGCATTCGCGGCGACGCTTCTGGCCGGCTGCGGCGGCGGATCGTCCGGCGGCGGAGAGAAGAAGGACGCGGCCAAGAAATTCATCAACATCGCGACCGGCGGCACCGCCGGCACCTACTACCCGATTGGCGGCGCGATGGCGGAAATCCTCAACAAGGCGATTCCGGGCATGAACGCCAGCGCCCAGAGCACCGGCGCGTCGGTGGCGAACATCAACATGCTGAAGGACGGTTCGGTGGATCTGGCCATCGTCCAGAACGACATCACCTTCTACGCCTCCAACGGTACGGAGATGTTCAAGGACAAGAAGGTCGGCAATCTGCGCGGCATCGCCACGCTGTACCCGGAGACCTGCCAGTTCGTGACGCTGGAGAAGTCGGGCATCAAGTCGGTGTCGGACTGCAAGGGCAAGAAGATCGCCGTGGGCGCCGCCGGCAGCGGCACCGAGGCGAACGCCCGGCAAATCCTCGAGGCTTACGGCATCACCTATAAGGATATCGAGGTGCAGTACCTCTCCTTCGGCGAGGCGGCCAGCGCCCTGAAGGACGGCAACGTGGACGCGGCTTTCGTGACCGCGGGCTATCCGACGGCGGCCATCCAGGATATCGCTTCCCAGAACCCGGTGCGGCTCCTGCCGGTGGAACCGGCCAAGGCGGACGCCATGATCGCCAAGTACCCGTTCTACACGAAGACGACGATTCCCAAGGGAACCTACGCGGGCTTCAACGAAGACGTCCCGGCGGTTGCCGTCATGGCGATGCTGGTGGCGACGGACAAGCTGGACGACAAGCTGGGCTACGATATCACCAAGGCGTTGTTCTCCGGTCTTGACCGTCTGCAGGCGGCGCACTCCGTCGGCAAGCTGATCACCAAGGCCGGCGCTACCAAGGGTATGTCCATCAAGATGAACGGCGGCGCGGAAAAGTACTTCAAAGAATAATTACGCAACGGGGCGATTTTCCTGTCTCCCGGCTGCGGGAAAGGGAGGACGGGCGCTTCAGGCGCCCGTTTTTTCTGCTATGAGCAAAATCAAATGGATGATTTGCCTGCTGGCGGCCGTGGCAGCGGTTTTCTGGTACTTCAACCGCCCGTTCTTCTTCGTGTCCAGCAACCAGCATCTGCTTTCGGCGATACCCGCCAAGCCGGGTCTGGAGTTTTCCACCCGGTTCATCCACTCGGTGCAGAAAACACCGGTGGAAGAGTTCTTCGTCATCAACGACGCCATGAACGGCTTCGTGCTGAAATCGACACGGTACCAGTCCTTTGGGGTGGGACTGCCGTTCCTCGAAAGCGAGGGACAGTTCCGCCATGAGGGCAACTACTTCATCATGGACGATATGAACCGGCCCATCGGCGAGCTGATACTCCGTCCCGGTATAGGGACGGAATTCACGCTCATCATCGGCCGGAAACGCTATCCCCTCCATGAGCGGGTGCTGCCGGGCGCGGCGGTGCGGCTCTGGGTGGGGCCGTATTACAGCGTGTGGTCCGGGCAGTGTCCGGGCCATTCGCCAGGGAAAGTTGGGAGAATCACATGAAAGATCACGAACGCGACCCGGGCCGGGCCGCGCCGGAGGAGAATTCGGAAGCACTGGCCCAGGAAGTCATGAAGCAATACGATAAAGAATCAAACAAAGTGGAGCACAGCGGCCTCATGGGGAAATTCGTCACGGCGCTGGCCATCTCGTTTTCCGTGTTCCAGCTTTACACGGCCGTCTTCGGCGTGCTGGACGCCCAGCTTCAGCGGGCGGTACATCTGGGCTTCGGTCTGGCGCTGGTGTTCCTGCTCTACCCCACGCGGAAAGGAGACAGCGGAAATCTCACGCTCCACTTCGAGGACTACGTGCTGGCCCTCCTGGGCGCGGCGGCTCCCGGCTACATCCTTGTCGAGTACAAGGAACTGGTGCTGCGGGCCGGAACGGTAACGTCCACCGACTATCTCGTGGGGCTCGTCGGCGTGCTGCTGGTCATCGAGGCCACGCGGCGGGTGGTGGGAATCCCGATGGTGGCGGTGGTGCTGCTCTTCCTCTCCTACGCCTTCGCCGGTCCCAACATGCCCGGCGTGCTGGCCCACCGCGGTCTGACGCCGGAGCAGCTCGTCGGCCATCTCTTCTTCACCACGGAGGGCATCTTCGGCATCCCGCTGGGTGTGTCCTCGACCTTCATCTTCCTGTTCATCCTGTTCGGCGCGTATCTGGAATCGACGGGCCTCGGGCGTTTCTTCATCGACCTCGCCAACGCGCTGGCCGGCTGGGCGGCGGGCGGCCCGGCGAAGGTCGCGGTGCTGTCCTCGGGCCTCATGGGTACGGTTTCCGGCAGCTCCGTCGCCAACGTCGCCGGTACCGGCAGCTTCACCATCCCGATGATGAAGAAGCTCGGCTATGACAAGGAATTCGCCGGCGCCGTGGAAGCGGCGGCCTCTACCGGCGGGCAGCTGATGCCGCCGGTCATGGGCGCGGCGGCCTTCCTGATGGCCGAGTTCGTCGGCGTCCCCTATATCGAAATCGTCAAGGCGGCGGTCGTGCCGGCGCTGCTCTACTTCACCGGCGTATGGCTGGGCGTCCACTTCGAGGCCAAGCGCAAGAACCTCAAGGGCATGCCCCGGGAGGAACTGCCGAAGGCCCTGGACATCCTGCGGGAGCGCGGCCATCTGGCCATCCCCCTCGTCGTCATCGTTTATCTGCTGGTGTCGGGCTACACCCCCATGCGGGCGGCCCTCGTCGCCATCGTGCTTTCCATCGCCGCCTCGTTCCTGCGGGCCTCTACCCGCATGAAGCCCATCCAGATCGTCGAAGGGCTGGAGAAGGGCGCCAAGGGCGTTCTCGGCGTCCTGGTGGCCTGCGCCTCGGCCGGCATCATCATCGGCGTCGTCACCAAGACCGGCGTTGGCCTGAAGCTGGCTTCGGCCCTGCTGGATCTGGCCGGTGGCGTCATGCTGCCGACCATGTTCTTCACCATGATCACCGCCCTGCTCCTGGGCATGGGCGTCCCCACCACGGCGAACTACGTCATCACCTCCACCATCGCCGCTCCGGCGCTGATGCAGATGGGCGTGCCGGTGCTGGCTTCCCACATGTTCGTGTTCTACTTCGGCATCATCGCCGACGTGACGCCCCCGGTGGCGCTGGCCGCCTACGCCGGCTCCGCCATCAGCGGCGGCAATCCGCTTCGCACCGGCATCAACGCCTCGAAGCTCGCCATCGCCGCCTTCATCATCCCCTACATCTTCGTCCTGTCCCCGGTCATCCTGATGATCGACGCGACGCCGCTGGCGCTCATTCAGGCCACCCTTACCGCCCTTCTGGGCATGGTAGCGCTGTCGTCGTCGATGATCGGCTACCTGGTGGACAACATGAAGATGATCGAGCGCATCGTCCTGTTCCTGGGCGGGCTCATGATGATCTACCCGGAAACCCTCACCGACCTCCTGGGCCTCGCCATCATCGTCGGCAGTTTCTTCCTCCAGCAGCGGCGGAAGAAAGCCCGGAACGAATAAGGCGCCGCCGAACCCTTCCCGGAAAACGAAAAGACCGCCTGCGGCCTTTCCCCAAGCCGCGGGCGGTCTTTATATTTTCCTCTGTCGTCACGTCCCCCCGGCGTCCCGCGGCGCGGCAGCGCCCCGGGAAGTCCCGGATTGTTCCCTCGTCAGCCCTTCCCGGCGTCCATCTTTTCCCGGAGGACCTGGTTGATCTTCTTGTTGACCTTGTTCAGCGCCTTGAGCGTCACCGACTTGTTGCCCACCGAGCCGATGAAGGTGCTGTCGGATTGCAGCTCGACGAACTTGCCGTTGTAAAGGTAGCGGTCCTCCGCCACCCGGATCAGCTTAAAGGGAACCGTCACCGTGATGTCGATACCCGTAGTGAATACGCTGACCCGTTCCTTGCGGATCAGCGGCTCCACCTCGAGGCACAGGATGTAGTCGAAGCGTTCGTTCCGGAAGGCGTCGATGATGTCCCGGCGCTCGGCCATCGCCAGATCGGTCATGCCCAGGTCCTCGAGCCGCTTCGCGTCGGCCCGGACGAACTCGTACTTCGTTGACAGGGTTTTCTTCAGGTTTTTCAGCAGTTTCCTGTCAATGGCGCCATCGTAAGTGCTCTTGGCGTGGTTGACGTAGAGCACGCCCACCCGCGGCGCCGCGAGGGCCGTGGAAGCCGCCAGGAGCAGGAGGGCGAACGCCAGCCACAGCGTCATTGCCAGTCGGAACCGTTTCACGTTCCCATCACTCCCATCATCGGTTGGTTTTTCCCTGCGCCCATTATCTCACCGGAGGGCGCCGCCGTCAATCCCGCCCGCCGCGGAAAAGTTTCTGCGGCGGGCGGCGTGTTTTTTTCGTTTTCCCATAGACGAGAGCGGCGGAGTATAATATAATAGAGAAGTTAATGTTCCCGAACGCGGGGAGAGGAAAGAAGGGACAGGGATGGAGCGGGTGATTGTCCGCGTGCGCGGCGAGCAGACGGATCCCGAGGGGGAGACGAGCCGCATCGAGACGGTGGCGGAGGGCCGCCATTACTATAAGGGAGGCAAGCACTACGTCCTCTACGACGACCTGATGATGGAAGACGGCGAGGTCTCCACGGTGCTGAAGATTGAGCCCGGGGCCATGGTGCTTTTGCGCTCGGGTTCTGTCTGCCAGGAGCAGCGCTTCGCGGCGAACGAGGAAAGCGTCAGCGAGTACCGGACGCCCTTCGGCAATATGCGGATGGCGGTGCGGACGGAGAAGCTCGACGTCGTTTACGGCTCGGTGACGGGCAATATCGACGTGATTTACGCCATGAGCATCAACGGTCAGGTGCAGAGCCAGAACGAGCTGCACATCGAGGTCACCGTTCCCGAAGGGGAGGCCGCCCGGCTGAACTGACGCGGGACGCGGCCCGGGGAACGAAGGAAAGCGGGAGGAGATCGTTTGGATATCAAAGAGAGTTTGGCCGCGGCCATCCGGCAGGCGGCGGAGCGGGGCATCGCCGAGGGAGCGTTCCCGCAAGCGGCGCTGCCGGAGATCCTGCTGGAGGTGCCACCGAAGAAAGAGATGGGCGACTTCGCCACGAATTTTGCCATGCAGTCGGCCCGGGCCTTCCGCCAGAACCCCCGGCAGATTGCCGACGCGCTGATCGCCCGCTTGGAGGCGCCGGGCCTTGACCGGGCCGAGATCGCCGGCCCCGGCTTCATCAATTTCTACCTGAAGGCCAACGTGATTTACGAGGGACTGGCCGACGCCCTGCGGCAGGGAGAAGCCTACGGCAACCTCCCGGCGCGGCAGGAACCGCCGGTCATGGTGGAGTACGTCAGCGCCAACCCGACGGGGCCGCTCCACGTGGGCCACGGCCGCGGGGCGGCGGTGGGCAGCGCCCTGGTGAACCTGTTGCGGGCCGCGGGCTATCCGGTCAAAAGCGAATACTACATCAACGACGCCGGCAACCAGATCGACAATCTGGCCGCCTCGGTGAACGCCCGCTATCTGGCGCTTTTCGACGAGGCGGTCCCGTTCCCGGAGAACGGCTACCACGGCGCCGATATCACGGAAACCGCCCGGCGCATCGCGGCGAAGGACGGGGACAAGTACCGGCATCTCCCCGAGGCGGAGCGGCTGGCGGCCTTCAAGGAACTGGCGCTCAGGGAGAAGCTGGCGGCGTTGCGGGAGGACCTGGCGGCTTTCCGGGTGGAGTTCGACGTCTGGTTCAGCGAGCGTACCCTGCACCCGGAGAAAGTACAGGCGTCGGTGGCGGAGCTGAAGAAGAACGGCGCCATCTACGAGAAGGACGGAGCCCTCTGGCTGCGCTCCACCGACTACGGCGACGACAAGGACCGCGTCGTCATCCGGGACAACGGCGTGCCGACCTATCTCGCCGCCGATATCGCCTACCACCGGGACAAGCTGGAACGGGGCTTTGGCCGCCTCATCAACATCTGGGGCGCCGACCACCACGGCTACATCGCCCGCGTCAAGGCGTCGCTGAAGGCCCTGGGCTACGACCCGGAATCGCTGACGGTGCTGCTGCTCCAAATGGTGAGCCTGTACCGCGGCGGCGAGCTCGTCAAGATGTCGAAGCGCACCGGCGACAGCGTGACGCTCTCCGAGCTCATCGAGGAAGTCGGGGCCGATGCCGCCCGCTACTTCTTCGTCATGCGCTCCCTGGACAGCCAGCTCGATTTCGACCTGGACCTGGCCCGCAAGCAGTCCAATGAGAACCCGGTCTATTATATCCAGTACGCCCACGCCCGCATCGCCGCCCTCTTCCGGCAGGCGAAGGAGGCCGGCATCGCCGTTTCCGACGCGCCGCGCCTGGAGCTTTTGACCGACGAATCGGAAACCGCCCTCATCAGGAAGATTGAGGAATACCCGGAGGAAGTCGCCCGGGCGGCGGCGGACCTCGCGCCCCAGCGCATCGCGCGTTGCGCTTACGATATGGCCGGGGCGTTCCACAGCTTCTACACCCGCTGCCGCATCATGGGCGTGGATCCGGACCTGGCGTCGGCGCGGCTGGCCCTGGCCGGCAAGGCGGCCCAGGTCATCCGCCACGCCCTGGCCATTCTCGGCGTCTCGGCGCCGGAGAAAATGTAAGACAGCGCAGGAAAGACACCATATAAAAATCATTTGAAAGAGGCGACTCGGATGAATTATCAAAACGTCTCGGAGACGGACATCGCGTACCAGTTCCTGTTGAAGAAGGGCGAACCCGTTTACTACAAGGACCTCGTCCTTCACGTCATCGAGAAGAAGGCGAAGCCGATGCAGTCGCTGCCTCACGCCATCTCGGAAGTCTATACGCTGATCAACATGGACAGCCGCTTCCGTTACAGCGGCAAGAGTGACGGCAAGAGCATGTGGGGCCTCACCGAGTGGGCGCCGCCGGAAACCAAGCGCACCCACAGCACCGAAAGCGCCGCTCCGGCGGCGCCGTCCCGGGCCAAGCGCCGGCACGAGAACCTCCTGGAGGGCATCCAGGAAGACGTCTGAAGCCGGGCAACCCCGCCCCCCGCTCCGCCGCGGCGGTCCGCCGGACTGCCGCCCGCCGGAGAAAGGCCAGGGCGTGGCAATTTTAGAGATTCCTTGCGGTCGATATGGCGATGACAGGGAGTCGGACGGGAAAACAGGAGGCAGACATGGCAAAATATATTTTCGTCACCGGCGGCGTGGTTTCCTCGCTGGGCAAGGGCATCACCGCGGCGTCCCTGGGACGCCTGCTGAAGGCACGAGGCATCAAGGTTGCTGCGCAGAAGCTGGATCCATATATCAATACGGACCCGGGTACCATGAGCCCCTACCAGCACGGCGAAGTCTTCGTCACCGAGGACGGGGCCGAGACCGATCTCGACCTTGGCCACTACGAGCGGTTCATCGACATCAACCTGTCGAAGATGTCCAACATCACCGCCGGCAAAGTCTATTGGTCGGTGCTGACGAAGGAGCGCAAGGGCGACTACCTCGGCAGCACGGTCCAGGTCATTCCCCACATCACCAACGAGATCAAGCAGCGGGTCTATGACGTGGCCAAATCCGACAACGCCGACGTCGTCATCACCGAGATCGGCGGCACTGTAGGCGACATCGAAAGCCTGCCCTTCATCGAGGCCATCCGCCAGGTGAAGAAGGAAGTCGGCAAGAACGACGTCCTCTATATCCACGTCACCCTCGTCCCCTACATCGCCGCTGCCGGTGAGCTCAAGACGAAGCCGACCCAGCACAGCGTCAACGAACTCCGGGGCATCGGCATCCAGCCCGATATCCTCGTCTGCCGCACCGAGCAGCCGCTCTCAAGGGAAATGAAGGACAAGCTGGCCCTGTTCTGCGACGTAGACGCCAACGCCGTCATCGAGAACCGCACCGCCAGCACCATCTACGAAGTCCCGCTGATGATGCAGCGGGAGGGCCTTGACCGCATCGTGCTGGAAAAGCTCAAGATGGACGTCTCCCCCGGCAATATGGAAGAATGGGAGAAAATGGTCTATAAGATCCACCACCCCGCCAAGCGCGTCAAGGTGGCCGTGGTGGGCAAATACGTGGCCCTGCCCGACGCCTATATGTCGGTCACCGAGGCCCTGCATCACGCCGGCATCGCCAACGACACCGAAGTCCGCATCCAGTGGGTGAACTCCGAGACGCTGGAGCAGCCCGGCACGGAACTGGCCGAGGTCTTCGCCGGCTGCAAGGGCATTCTCGTCCCCGGCGGTTTCGGCGACCGGGGCATCGAAGGCAAGATCCGGGCCATCCAGTACGCCCGCGAGCACAACCTCCCCTTCCTCGGCCTGTGTCTCGGCATGCAGTGCGCCGTCATCGAGTTTGCCCGCCACGTCTGCGGTCTCTCCGACGCCAACAGCACCGAGTTCAACCACGAGACGCCCCATCCCGTCATCGACCTCATGGAATCCCAGGCGGGCGTCAAGGAAAAGGGCGGCACCATGCGCCTCGGCGCCTATCCCTGCAAGCTGCGGGAAGGCACGAAAACCTACGCCGCTTACGGCGAAGAGCTCGTCCATGAGCGCCACCGCCACCGCTTCGAGTTCAACAACGACTACCGGGAGCGGCTCACCGGCGCCGGGCTCATCATCGCCGGGACGCTGCCCGACGACAGCCTGGTGGAAGTCATCGAAGTCAAAGACCATCCCTGGTTCGTCGGCTCCCAATTTCATCCCGAGCTGAAATCCCGCCCCAACCACCCCCATCCGCTGTTCCGCGACTTCGTCGGCGCGGCGCTGAACGTGCAGTAGTAACAGGGACTCTCCCCTCCGGAACGGGGATACGTCATGCGCCGGGAATTGACCGCCGCCGGGATTTCCCCTGTCTTTCAGGCCATATCTCAACTATTCACGTTCACGGGCCTTGAAGCACCAGATTTGCCGACGGCAGCGGCATGATTTCGAAGATGCCGCACAGGCCAACCATCGCGGAGCGATTGGAGATTGATGTCATCGTGACGGGGAAGGCGCGGGATTTTTCCGGCAGCGCAATTCGTTGTGTCACGCCCGATCTCCTTTGCCAAGAACTCCGATAGCAAAACCGCGAACCGCCATGCCGGGCTTTGGCCCGCATGGCGGTTTTTTCATGTCGGCTCGAAACGGCTCTTGCAAGCCGCAATACAACGGTAAACCAGCCGGTCTTTCCCGGTGACGCGTCGGCTCCGGCAGCCGGGCAGCTCGTGCCGCAACGACGGGCAGCTGACAGCCATCAGGGAGATCACACCCTTTCCGTTCTGTTGTCCGGCATTCCGGCCGATTGGGAAGGCGAAACGACGGCGTCCGGGCCGGCGCAGTTTTCCGCGATTCCGCCGCAAACGGAAAGCCTCCCGCCGCCGCATAACCGCGGACGAGGGGAGGCTTTTTCAATCCTTTATTCGCTTATGATCCGGCGCCGCCGCTTACACCTGGTCAAAGTTGATGAGCCTGGCGCCGAAGATGCCGTCGAGGGCGGTGACTTCGCCGATGATTTTCTCGGGAATCGCGTCGTCCACGGTCAGCACCATGAGGTTCGTGCCCTCCTGATCGGTCTGGCCCACCTGCATACCGGAGATATTGATGTTGGCGTTGCCCATGATGGTGCCCACCTTGCCGATGACACCGGGGCGGTTGATGTGCGGGCAGATCAGGATATGCTTGTGCGGGTCCACGTCCACCCGGTAGCCGTCGATGGAAACGATGCGTCCCTCGCTGCCGAAAAGCGCGCCCTTCAGGACCACCGGCTTCTTCTCGGTGGTGACGGTGACGGTGATGAGGTTCGAGAAATCCGCCGTCTTTTCCGTCTTGACCTCACGTACCGTGATGCCGCGCTCCTTGGCCAGGCTCGGGGCGTTGACGTAGTTCACGTTCGTCTCCAGGATGGGATTCAGCATGCCCTTGACCACGGCCGTCGTCAAAAGCTGGGTATTGACGCCGGTAATCTCGCCGCTGTACTCCGCCTCCACCGTGCGGACGGCCCCTTCCGCCAGGGCGCCGGCCATGCAGCCCAGGCGCTCCGCCAGATCGAAATAGGGCTTGATGACGTTCATGACCTGCGGCGAAACCGGGGCCATGTTCACGGCGGTCATCACCGGCTCGCCCTTCAGGGCGGCGCAGATGCCGTCGGCGACGTCAATGGAAACGCCGATCTGCGCCTCCACCGTGGAAGCGCCGAGGTGCGGCGTCAGCACGACACCCGGCAGGCCCAGCAGCGGATGGTTCTCGGGAATCGGCTCCGACGTGTAGACGTCGATGGCAGCGCCGGCCACGATGCCGTCTTTCACGGCGGCGGCCAGGTCCTCCTCGTTGATGATGCCGCCCCGGGCGCAGTTCACCAGGCGCACGCCCTTCTTCATCTTCGCCAGGTTTTCCTTGTTGAACATATTGCGGGTCTCGGCCGTCAGCGGCATGTGGACCGTAATGAAATCGGACCGCTCGACGATCTGGTCCAGCGTGACGAGCTCTACGCCCATCGTCTTGGCCCGTTCTTCCGTCACGTACGGATCGTAGCCGATTGTCGTCATCTCGAAAGCCTGGGCCCGCTTCGCCACGCCGGCCCCGATGCGGCCGAGGCCGACGACGCCCAGCGTCTTGCCCCGCAGTTCAACGCCGACGTACTTCTTGCGGTTCCACTCGCCCTTCTGCGTCGTCTCGTTGGCGATGGGGATATGGCGCGACATGGCCAGCATCATGCCCATCGTGTGCTCGGTGGCGGCGATGGTATTGCCGCCCGGTGAATTGATGACGATGATGCCCCGGGCCGTCGCCGCGGCCACGTCAATATTGTCCACGCCGACACCGGCCCGGCCGATGATCTTGAGGTTCTTGCCCGCCTCGATGACCTCCTTCGTCACCTTGGAAGCCGAGCGCACGATCAGAGCGTCGTACTCGCCGATGGTCGAGAGCAGTTCCTCCGCCGGCAGCTTGTCCTTCACCGCGACTTCAAAACCCGCCTCCCGCAGGATCTCGATTCCCTTTGGCGATACCCCGTCTGCTGCTAATACCTTCATGCTGTCCTCTCCTTTTGCCTGATATTTTGAAAAATACTGTATTCAAAATCCTCTATCTAATGATAGTTTATCGCCCGGCAAACGTCAAGCAGGGATTTCGGGAACACGCCAAAAAGTTTTCCCCGGTTGCGGCATTGCCCCGATTCTCCCCGCCCAACGTCTCCCGCCCGATGGCAAGCGGCGCAGAAAAGCCCCCGTCTTCCGGTGGGGAAGCGGGGGCTTCAGGCAAAAAGGGGAAAAGACAGGTCCCCTCTTAGAGGCGCTGGCCATCGCCCGGCTGGTAAGAGACAGCATCTTTGATATGCCCGGTGTCCGGCCTGATATCGTTTTATCCGGTATATAGCTGCAACTCGGTCAGAACATTCTTCATCAACGCAAAGTGCCTGTCGTTTGTCCATACGGCAGCCCCGTGCAACATGGCAATCGTGGCAATGGCCACATCCTGAAAAGGGGCGGATACACCGTGCGCACGCAATGTATGCAAATGATGACCTAATGTCGCCCAATCCGCACCTTGCAATCAAGACAAGGAAATTCCTCCAACGCCAGCAGGATACGGCGGCAATCTGCTTCGGTGCGCGCTCCGTGGAGCAGTTCGGCCTTCACAATCCCGCAGATAACCACATCTTCCGAGGAAAAAACACGAGCCGTTTTGTCGTCGGGATTCCGCCAAAAATCAATGATGATATTTGTATCCGCCAATATCGTCACAGTTTGCTCCCTTCGCGCAAATCCTTCACCGCATCTCCGTCAATGTCGATGTTTCCCGCCAGGGACAAGAAGTTCTTTCTTCCCTTCGACTTTTCAGCGGGCGTGATGAAGTCGTCCATAACCGTAATGATCACCCGCTGATTGGGCTTGGCTCTCATATCACCCAATGGCCTGACTGCAACACCGTCATAATATCCCGCTACCGCCAGCATGGAACGTCCCTCCGTTTCACCGTCGTTTTTTTTATTATACAACGCCTTCCCGCCCGGTGGCAAGCGGCGCAGGAAAGCCCCCGTCTTCCGGTGAGGAAGCGGGGGCGGATTGTGTGGGAAAAGGATAACGGCGGAGCCGGTACGCTTCCATTGGCCCGTGAAACTCTTTCCCGGTTCAAATTCCTCTTTCAATCGTTTTTTTGACTTCGTTTCCAGCCCCAGGGTATCCTTCCGGCGGGAAAAGGGCCGCGTCCTGTGCCGGGCGTCTCGTGGAGCCGCCCGGATTGTCCGCGCCGGGCAGCCGCGCTGGAACATTTTCCGGCCACGGCGTTCTTTTTCGCTTGCGTTTGGCGCCGGAGAGCGGTAGAATATCCTTGAACATCAAACTTTAGGGAGGTATTTTTGTGGAAGCAAATCGCGTTTACAACTTCAACCCCGGCCCGGCCATGCAGCCGCTGGAAATCCTCAAGGAAGCCCAGAGCGAACTGCTGAACTTCCAGGGCACCGGCGAATCCATCATCGAGATCAGCCATCGGGCCAAGGAATTCGAGGCCGTGCTGAATCAGGCCAAAGCTGACATCAAGGAACTCATGGGCCTCGGCGACGACTACGAAGTCCTGTTCCTGCAGGGCGGCGCCTCGACGCAGTTTGCGATGGTCCCGATGAACTACGCCGTGGGCGGCAAGAAAGGCGCCTACGTCGTCTCCGGCAGCTTCGCCGAGAAAGCCTACAAAGAGGCCGAAATCCTCGGCGTCGGCACCATCGCCGCCACCAGCAAGGACGGCGACTTCAAGCATGTCCCCACCCAGGACGAAATCAAGCTCGATCCCGCCGCCGCCTACCTCCATATCTGCTACAACAACACCATCTACGGCACCGAGTACCACTATATCCCGGAAACCGGCAGCGTGCCCCTCATCGCCGATATGTCCTCGGATATGCTGTCGCGCCCCGTGGACTTCAGGAAATTCTCCCTCATCTACGCCGGCGCCCAGAAGAACCTCGGCCCGGCGGGCGTCACCGTCGTCGTCGGCCGCAAAGCCTTCCTTGAGAACAGCCCGAAGACGATCCCCTCGATGCTGCGCTACGCCATCCACCTCGACAAGAACTCCCTCTACAACACCCCGCCGGCCTTCTGCATTTACATGGTGGGCAAGACGGCCGCCTGGCTCAAGAAGCAGGGCGGGCTGGCGGTCATGGCCGAGCGCAACGCCAAAAAGGCCAAACTGCTCTACGACGCCATCGACAACTCCGGCGGCTTCTACCGCGGCCACGCCGAGAAGGACAGCCGTTCCTTCATGAACGTCACCTTCCGCCTGCCCAGCGAGGACCTGGAGAAGAAATTCGTCGATGAGGCGAAGGCCCAGTCCCTCTGCGGCGTCAAAGGCCACCGCTCCGTCGGCGGCATGCGCGCCTCCATTTACAACGCCATGCCTTACGAAGGCTGCGAGCGCCTCGCCGAATTCATGGAGAAGTTCAGGAAAGCCAACGGCTGAACGGACAAACCAAAAGGAAACGATCTGCCGCCGAAGCCCCCCGCTTCGGCGGCAGCCTGTTTCCGCCATCGTATCCCAAAAGCGGAGATTCTGCCCGTTCTGTGACGCAACACGCATAAAGCGATAAAAGCATATCCCGGAAGCGGACGTTTCGATTCCAATGACGAAAGCAACCGCGAGCGATACAGCGCGCTCTTGCGCGAGCAGTTGCCCGGCGCGGGCGCATGCCCCCGGCAGGACGCCCGTATTCTGTCCGCGTCCCATATCCCGAAAGTCCCCGACACGAAGCCCGGAGCACAACGCTCCGGGCTTCTCTGCGCTACGGGAAAAAGCAAAGGAAGGGGAGCACAAACAGCAAAAGGCGGGAAGCGCGTCGTCTTCCCGCCTTTTCCGCTCACCTGACAGCGATCTGCGTTTCCTCACGCGAAGCGGCTCTGACTCTTTTGAACGCCCCGACAACGTAATAGCGGATATATATGTAGAAAAGCGCCGCCACGATGAACAGATACAGGAACGGATTCTCGAAATCCATCTGCAACAGGTCGATTGCAAAGTCGTAGGTACCGTGCAGCAACCAGGGGATGAGCAGCGCGCGCCGGCGGAACCTGCCCTTCCCGGAGGGATCGCTTGCCTGCGTGGCCTTGGCGATATTGATTCCCATATAGACCGCATAGACAAAATGACCGAAAATGCCGAAGATGATTCTTAGCAGCAATCCGGCGTCGCCGGACATATACACGATGTTCTCCGCGGCGGTGAATCCCGCGCCCACCGCTATCGAGGCCACGATCATCCGATACGGGTAAGGGGCGCAATCATGCCTCTTCAGATAATATCGGAGGCCAATATACTTCAACACCTCTTCCACCAGCGCCGTTAATACGAAGGAGTCAACCAACGCGAAACCGATGCTCCCATCGCTTAACCCCAAAACGCCCGTAAGGATGCCTCTGTCCCAGTTGCTGTCGGCAACGGTGAAAGCTATGATAACAACCGCGGCCAAAACCCCCAAAAGGAAACAATGCCGCAGCGCCTTTCCCTCCAGGCGCTTTTCCTTATCGGCAAAACGATTGACAGCGATTATTAACATAATGCATAGGACCGTGCTTATGAGAAATTGCATTTCCTGATCTCCTTCATGGTTATGCGGTCATCCGCAAGAAGGCGGCGCCTGCGCCGCGCGTTTCTCCCGGCGACACCGGCGGGTATTCCTTCCCGTGCCGTATCTCTTGTTGATGGGTTTCATCCTCTCTATTATAACGCAAAATCCCCCTCCCCGAAACGCGTTTTTTGCATGATCTCCATCCCATCGAGCCATCTCAAAATCCCGGAACGCCCCTTCTCAGGCCGCGAATCAAAACGCCGGGCATGAAAAACACAAAAGCCCACGTTGTCGCTGTCTGGCAGGCGACGACGCGGGCTTTTGTGTTTTTTCCGGTTCGCGGCTTTTATCGGACGACAATCATCGCGCCCGGCTCGAAAGCGGAACGGCGTTCCGGCGCAAAGCCGGAAGACCCTGTGTGTTCCGCCCCCCTCAAGCGGAGGGCTTTGCGGCTTCATATACCGGGCATTCCGCCGTTACCGCCGGGCAGGGGCGGCAGCGATTTCTGTAGCGGCAAATCCCGCAACTCTCCCGCGTCGCCGCTTCGCGGAACTCCCGCATCGACGGCGACTCCCAGTACTCTTGCGGCGCGCCCTTCTTTTCCTGTTTGGCGAGATACAGGCACGGGGAAAAGCTGCCGTCGGCCCGGATGGCGAAAAACGTGCGGCCCGCCTCGCAGCCTCTCGTAAGGCCCCGGTTGGGGTTCTTCGTCGGGTCCCCGCCGCCGAGAACCGCGGCCAACTGCGAGAAGCAGCTCTCCACGGTCAGCTTCATGCGCCAGCAATCCGTTTCTTCCGTTGTCTCGTCGTCCTCCGTCGGCTCGCCCCGATAGGCGCGAATGAAATCCGCCGCCTGCCTGATCTGATCGCGGCCCGGAATCCTCATGCCTTCCTCCGTGCAGGGCTTCATGCCCGTCACGATGAACTCCGCTGCGCCGGACGCCCCGGCAAGCGCCACCGCCCGCGCCAGCTCGTCCGAATTCCCCGCCCGGAGACGCCACCGCGCCCGCACGTTTTTACAGCCCATGCCGCAAAGCGTTTGAAACGTTTGCAACGCCGCGCCGTCCCCCGCGTTCACGTCCACGAGGAAGTCCTCCGCCCCGGCCCCGATCATCCCGGCGAGCCGCTGTTTGCCGACCTTTTGCGTCAGCACCACCTCGGCGCGAAGACCGTTTTTCCGGCATTCCTCCAGCAGCCGGTCCAAAGGCTCGTAGTTCTCGCCGCCGATGAACCGCACTTGCCGCACGCCGTTTTCCCTGCGCCGGAAGCGCTCGCACCCGTTGCCGGGCTCTTTCGCCTCCCGCGCCCGCGATTCCGCACATTCCCGAAGCCGCGCCAAAGCGTCCCGCGCGCGCATGGATTTGTTGCCGGCGTCGGTCAGCTCCACGTCGACGCGCAGAGGCTGCTGGTAGGCGTCGAAATAATGGTGATGGATATAGGGCGACTGCTCCAGATACGCCTTCGCTTCCGCGATGCGCCCGTCCCGATAGACGAGCTTGAAATAGGAAATCAAGGTCTGAATGAAGGGATCGCCGTCGGGAAGTATCCGGGTCCAACGGCGCAGCGCCTCGGCCTTTGACGGCAGGCAGAGCCGCGCCTCCTCCAGCCTCGCGATAAACTTGTCCACCAGCCTCGGGTGACGCCATCGGGAAAAGACCTCCACGCCGATTTTCGGCAGCACGCCCTGTTCCCCAAGGTCCAGGT
>JAEEGN010000221.1 GCA_016280345.1 Selenomonadaceae bacterium
CCATCGTCGTCAGGAACACCAGCATGCCGCTGTCGCAATAGGAGAAATTGCGGAAATAATGGTGGGCGCTCATCTCGCCGCCGTACACCGCGTCCTCTTTGCGCATCTTGTCCTTGATGAAGGCGTGGCCGCTCTTGCACATGACCGGCACGCCGCCGAGCTTCTCGGCGATCTCAATCGTGTTCCAGGTCAGCCGCGGGTCATAGATGACCTTGGCCCCCGGATTCTTCTTCAGGAAGGACTGGGCCAGGAATCCCACCATATAGTAGCCCTCGATGAAGCCGCCCTGCTCGTCGAACAGGAAGCAGCGGTCGAAGTCGCCGTCCCAGGCGAAGCCCATCGCCGCCTTGTTCTCCCGCACCGCCTTCGCCGTGGCGTCGCGGTTCTCCGGCAGGATCGGATTCGGTACGCCGTTGGGGAAATTGCCGTCCGGCTCGTTGAAAACCTTCACCAGTTTCACCGGCAGTTTTTTCTCCAGCGCGTCGATGATGGGCCCGGCGGCGCCGTTGCCGGCGTTCACCACCACCGTCATGGGCTTCAGCGCCTTGGCGTCGATATAGGTAAGCAGGTGCTCGACGTAATCGTCCAGCACGTCGACCCGCTCCACCTTGCCCGGCGTCGCCGCCGGCGCCGGGAACTCGCCCTTCATCGCCAGTCGCTCAATGTCTTTGAGGCCGGTGTCGCTGGAAATCGGGATCGCCTTCTCCCGGACCAGCTTCATACCGTTGTAGTCCTTTGGGTTGTGGCTGGCCGTGACCATGACGCCGCCGTCCAGCCCCAGGTGGAACGTAGCGAAATAAATCATCTCGGTACCGCACTGCCCGATATCCACTACGTCGCAGCCCGAATCCGTGAACCCTTTGGTCAGAGCTTTCGCGACGGACGGGCCGGACAGGCGGATATCGTAGCCGACGGCCACCTTCTTCGCCCCGAACTTCTCCACGAACGCGCGGCCCACGCGATAGGCCAGCTCCTCGTTGACCTCGCTCGGATAGATGCCGCGGATATCATACGCGCCAAACCCCTTATTGTTCACTTCCATAATCGAAATCCCTCCCGTTTCTCTGCCAAAGGAATAACATCAAACCACTACTATTGTTTTATTCGCTGTCAAAGCGGAAATTCCTCTCTGTAACCTTTATAAATTTAGTGAGTTGAACTGAAAAATTGCGGAAAAAGCCGCCAAAGCCCGTCATCGCGCCGCCAAATCCCGCCGCCCGCCCTTGACGGGAGCGATGGCGGACGACTATAATATTAATATGTAGAGAAACCATTTCACTGGCAAGATGTAGAGAAACCATTTCACTGGCAAGGAGCGTGTTTATCATGAAGCTATCGTTTTGGCGCCGGAAAGCAGCCGTTCTCACCGCGGCGGTTCTCCTTGCGTCGGCGCCGATGGCGCCGGCAGCGGAAGCCTTCAGCCTGGGCGATATCATCGCCGCCGGCGCGGGCGTGGCCATCTCTTATCAGCAGGCCGATCAGCAAATGAAGTACCTCGACGGTGACGGGCGCCTGGAGTTCTTTGACGAGCTCAAGAAGCAGTACGGTGTCAACGACGACCAGTACCTCAACAGCCGTCTGGATGCCATCATGAGCAGCCTCACCTTTGCCATCGCCGAGGTGGACCCGTCCATCCGGGAAAAGCCTTACAATTATTTCATCAATACCGATTCGTCCTTCAACGCTTTCTGCACCCTGGGTCACAACATGAGCGTCAATACCGGCATGTTTGACCTGACCGCCAACGACGACGAGATCGCGGTGGTGCTCGGCCACGAGATGGGGCACGGCCAGAAGGATCACCCGCGCAAGAGCCTCAAGGGGGCCTTGAACTCCCAGATTTTAGGCGCGATCATAGCGGAAGGCACCGGCATCGGCATCCTGGGGACCTTCGCCGCGAACTACGCCAACGCGTCGCATTTCACCAAGCCGCAGGAATGGGAAGCGGACAACCTCTCCTTTGAGTACATCATTCACTCGGAATACAATCCCGGCGCCTGCGCCGCTATCTGGCAGCGCGTCATGGATCAGTACGGCGCCAACTCCAAGAGTTTCGTCGGCGAGATCTTCAGCCCCTCGGACCATCCCAGCCACCAACAGCGGCGCGACAACTACCTGAAGAAGCTGACGGAGTATTCGGGTGACAAAGTGAAACTCGACCTGAAGGGCGATGCCCCGGTCGTGAAGGTCAACGGCAAGGAGTTCGTCGTCCCGTCCGCATCCCAGGGCATGAGCGCCAATGAAAGGGCCTGCTTCATCGTCGGCGCTTTGGCGAAAGCGTACCATTATGGTGCCCAGGAAATCTATGCCGAGGACGGCACCGTCTGGTTCGGCAGTCATGCCATCATCTCGCCGGCGGAGGACGAGCCGTCCGCCGAGGACCTCGCGGCCCGGCTCAACACCATTCGCTGACCGCCG
>JAEEGN010000222.1 GCA_016280345.1 Selenomonadaceae bacterium
CTCTTCGTCGAACTGGCCGACGGAACATTTCGTCATGATCTTGTATGCGATGTGAGGCTTGTAAGCCGGCTTGTAAGACCGACGACTGGTAAGCGCATCATAGACGTCGGCAATAGCAACGATGCGGGCCAGCCGGTTGATCTTGTCACCGACCAGGTGGTCGGGATAGCCACGGCCGTCCATGTGCTCGTGATGCTGACCGGCGATATCACTCAGAAGCTTCGCTTGCGGTGAAACAAGGGACCGAAGCTTTTCGCGGCCCGCCTGGGGATGGAGTTTGACAGTCGTATATTCGCTGTCCGTAAGGCGACCTTTTTTCGTCAATATCTTGGCCGGAACGACGATTTTTCCTACATCGTGCAAGAGACTCCCGAGAACCAGGTTCAAGAGATCCTGCTTGGAATAGCGGCAGAGGGATCCCAGCATGGCTGACAACACGGCGACATTTACGCTGTGGGCAAAGGTGTAGTCATCATGCATACGAAGATCCGTTAGCTGCACCAGATTCGCGCGGTTAGAAAGCACATCCATCAGGATGCTCTCCGAGGTGCCCTCCAGAGGAGAGATATTAAGCTCGCCAGTCGCTTCCAAAGCGTGAAAAGTGTCATAGACCTTATGGATGGCCTTGATGCGGGTGCGCTCCTGGACGATATCTTCCGGCGGCTTCAAGGCAAAAGCCGGATTAACCGACGTGACGATGAGATTAGTCACACCGAGCTTCTTGAGGCGAGAAATATACTGCTCGTTGATTTCCGTTCCTCGGGTCAAGTAACTCGCGCCTTCAGTATTATAGATGCTCTGGGCAGTAATCATGCCCGGTTGCAACTTCTTTATCGGAAGATTGATCATAAACCCCACCTGCGTTCCGTACCGTAATCCTTGCTCCGACAAATGATGTAATCCACTTCCCTGTCTATTGTAGCATAGAACCGCCAAGATTTTAATAGATTCACGAAAAAAAACTTCACCCGGACAGGCTGGCGCAATTTCTCCTCACCGCCGGTGACTTCGCTGCGAAGGTATGCTATAATAATGGCGTCCGCCCGTAGCTAGGCAAGGCGCAGGCAAATCGAATTAAAGGAAGGCAAGTGACGGCGAGATGCAGGAAAAGCGGAGCGTCCGCCGCCGTCGTCTGCGACGACGGCGAAGTTATACGAGAATCTATATCTTGGCAGGAATCCTGTTGGCTTGTCTGGCAGTGTACGGTTGGTGGTCCCATCAACTGCCACAGACGGTGGAATCGGAACCTGTGGGGCCGCCGTCCCATAAAATCCTGGTACTCGGCATCGACCCCCGGGAAGACGATCCCGGGCGCAGCGATACTATGTTACTCGCAACGATACTGCCGGAAACGAAGCAAGCCTCGGTTCTCTCAATTCCCCGCGATACCCGGGTGGCCATGGAAGGACGGGGCTTCGACAAGATCAACCACGCTTACGCTTACGGTGGACCGGAACTCACTCAATCGACTCTGGAGACCTTGCTGGCGTCAAAGATCGATCACTATGTCCTGGTTGACATTCAGGCCTTCCAACGGTTGATTGACGCGCTGGGAGGCGTCAGCATCGAGGTCGAGAAACGGATGTACTACGAAGACCCCTGGGATGATAACGGTGGCCTCGTCATTGACCTCTATCCTGGATTGCAGCACCTTGACGGTGAGCAGGCCATAGGCTATGTCCGTTTTCGGGACAATGAAGGCGACATAGGTCGTATCGGCCGTCAGCAGAAGTTCTTGAAAGCGTTGCTCTCGCAAGCAGTATCCCCGGAGATCCTACCGCAGCTTCCGCAAATCGTAAAAGAAGCGCAGTCACTTCTGAAGACAGACCTTTCTCTGAACAATATGCTCCATTTAGCCGCGATGCTACCGGATATCCGGGAACGTGGCGTCAACGCAGCCATGCTCCCCGGTCGCCCCGCCTGGTGGAACGATACCAGTTACTGGTTGCCGGATATCAAAAGCGCTCGGACTACGCTGGCCGCACAGGCCGGAAGCTCAATGAGCCCTGCCATGAACAAGGCAGCGGAAGAACTGGCTGCCCAATACCAAGCGAGCCTGCCGAAGGATCTGGTCGATGCTGACGGGACGCTGATTGCCTCCAAGGACCTCGAAAAGACGAAGGCCCTAGTTCCTGCAAACATCACGGTCACCGTGCTGAACTCCAGCGGCATTAACGGCGCTGGAGCTGAGGTCGCAGAAGTGCTTAAGCAGAAAGGTTTCAAGATTGCCTCTGTCGGCAACGGCAACACCAGGTCCCGCGAGCAGACGACCATCTCCGTACCGGAACGGAGCGTAGATCTTTTCTATGGAATGCCCTTCCCATGCGTCATCATGACTAACGGGGAGAAAGACCAGGCAACGGTGAATATCGGCTGGGATTATGAATCGAAAGAATAAGAGGTTCCGTCGTTAACACATCAGAAAAAGGGTTATCAGGACCTGGAAGCTAATTGCGCATTCCTCCGCAATTTTGGACAGGCTTTTTTCATGAAACCGCGGGATAATCAAAGAGATTCGTGGCGGGAGCGGCGCTTGAACCCGCCTCGGTCAGGAAATGTGAAAAACCGCAAGGAGGATGATTCAATGATGATGAAGAGATTTTTCAGTGTCTTGCTGACCGCTTTGCTGCTGCTGGAATCTGTTGGCATCGCGCTGGCCGCGGCACCGACGACGATGCAGGAAAAGTTGTCCGCAGTTGAAAAAGCCGCTTACGGGCAAGCACAGACTGGAGCCTTGCTCGACCGGTTGAATAAGCTGGAAAAAGACTTTTCTTCCAACGCCCCCAAAAGCAGTGTCATAGATCGGGTGGATGCTCTTTACGCCCTAATGCTGCTGAACGAGACCGGACCATCCCTGGTCACGCAGATGAACGCAGTAGAATGGGCCATTACCCGTCAGGTCAGCATGGAATCCATCCAGAAACGCGTCAGCGAAATGGAAATCATCATGCAGGGCAAGCCAACAGAGGGAAGCTACCGCAACCGTATTGACACGCTGGCAGGGTATGCTTTCGGTTCCAAGGACATCCCGCTCTCTGCCGGCAGAGTACCCGCCAATACGTTGGTTCGCATCCTGACCGTAACGCCCATCAATGCCAAAAACCTGAAAGCCGGCGACCAAATCGAATTTCAGGCAGCGGAGGACGTCATCGAGGGTGGCCGGCTTCTCTATGCCAAGGGAGCACCGGGGTTAGGCGTCGTGAAGAAGGTCAAGCAAGCGCAGAACTTCGGCCGCGATGCCGAGGTCGATATCGACTTCCAGTCGCTTCGAGCCATCGACGGCACTGAAACCGCCATGCTCCTTGGTGAAGAATCGAAGAAGAAAATGGAATCCCTGGCCATGGCCGCCGGTGCCAGTCTTGCCGGCATCGCCCTTCTTGGCCCCTTGGGCGTCATCGGCGGTATCTTCGTCAAGGGTAAGAACATCGACCTTCCCGCAGGAACAGAGGTCTTCATCCAGACCAAAGATGAAACCAACCTCTACGGGCTCAACACCTCGCTCCATGAATCGGCTGACCCCGCTTTGACTACCGCAGATTCAAGCACAGCGGAAATGAAATAAGATAATGCATATCCCAATCGAGTAGGAGGCGGTGATTGGCCGCCGTCCTCTCACACCACCGTGCGTACCGTTCGGTACACGGCGGTTTCAATAGTTGACGTGTACAGACTGATGCGCCAAGGCTAAATCACAAAAGCCGAAGCGTATCAGTCTTTCTTTTGTCAAAGCCATTTTGTCCGCTACCGTGTTGCTCGCCCACCAGCAACCTCTGCAGCAATTCCCCGCTTGGTAAGCTGTTTCCTCTGGTACTCCCAACACACGCAGGTTTCGTATTATCGTCCTTGCTTTCTTCCAGGGCTTCCATATGCACATTCTGACGCGATGGTATAGCCATTGATTCAGACCGTCTATGAGGTTCTTCATGCTCGCAATCCCGTAGCAATTCAGCCAGCCTCGCATATATACCTTTATCTTGTCCAGAGATTCGCGCAATTTCTGTGTTCTTCTCCGGGACGCAAGCTCTTTCAGCCTGGCTTTCATCTCACCCCGCGCTTTCGGGTGAACACGGACGAATGTGCCATTCCCATTCTTTCCTAACGTAAAGCCGAGGTATTTGAAGTTCTTCCTTGCAAATACACTCACTATTCTGCTTTTCTCACGGTTGACTTTGAGCTTCAGTTTCCCCTCAAAATAAGCCGTGCTCGTGACCAGTAGTCTTTCCGATGCGCTCCTGCTTCTGGCAAAAGAGTGCGATGTTGCGCCATGGCCTGCTGTATGGTGCAGTCGATGACGGTGGGTATGCCCAGTTTGCGCACGCCTATGTCTGGCTTCGGGATTTCCAAGCGCCGCACTGGTTTCGGGGTAAATTTGCTCCGTTTGATTCTTTCCACCAATTCTCGGTTGTAATTATCCGTTTTAAGGTAAGCCAGCGATTCCTCGACGGTCATGCCGTCGACGCCCGCCACTCCCTTGTTTGCCTTTACTCTCTTGAAAGCTCTGTTCAGGTTTTCTCTGTCCAGTATCTTCTCCAAGAGTTCCGGCTGTGTACTGTCCCGTTCCTTCCATATCCGGCGGAACGACCTTCGCGCTCCCGCATATCTTTTGTGTTTCGCACAATCCTTTTGCGGGCAACCCTCGTTTTCAAGGTTTTCTGCCATTCCGACCGTTCCCCCTTTCCCGGTTGTACTTGGAACTCCTATTGATTCGACCCTTCACCTCCCGGCTACTATGGCCTCTGCTGACTTCTGCGCGCTCAGCATCATCTCATGATGATGGTTACTC
>JAEEGN010000223.1 GCA_016280345.1 Selenomonadaceae bacterium
AGCAGGTTCTGCCCCTTGAACGGATCCACGAGATTCGCCGGGATAATATCGACGAGCATATTCTTGAGCGAAAAGCCTCCCACCACTGTTTCGCCCCCGCCGCCCTCAAAAAGGCCGGCCAGGGAGGTCAACTCGCTGGGAAAGAGGAGCAGCCCGACCCCGATGCTCAAAGCGGCGGACAATATCACGAAACTGACGGACTGCGCGACCATGTGGACGCCCATCTTGCCGATATCCGCCGTCTCGGACATATTCGTGAGCCCGGCGATGATGGCGAAAAAGATTACCGGCGCAACCATCATGGTCAGTGAGTGCATGAACATAGCCTCTAAAGGCTCGTTGATATTCCCTTCCATCCACAAAAGCGCCCCGGCGGGAAGCGTCGCTTTCATGACCGCCCCGCAGCATAACCCCAGCACGAGGCCGAGAACCGTCAGGGAAATCTCCTTCGTCCCACCCTCGTGAATGATGATGGAGACGACGTTCGCGCCGTTCCGTCGGGCATATCCCATGCGGTCGCGGTTGGCCTTCAATACGTTCACGCTGTAAAGGTCCGCCTCATTCTCGACCCATTCCGTCAGGGAGAGGATCGGGTTCATGGCCTCCCCGCGGGCGACCAGCTCCACGCTGATGTCACCGAAGCGCTTCTTGACCGTGACCTCAGCCTTCAGCTCCGGATCGTTCATGCCCTTGCAGAGCCGCAAGTAGGTTTCCTCCAGAATCATCTCGCCCCGGAGCCGATCCTCCCCGGAGAGTTTTGGCCGCAGGCGGACTATGTAGTCCATGACATCGGCGGCACTGTCCTCCGGCAGATGAAAAACGATTTTTACCATACGATCTGGTATCCTCCTTGTGTTATAGTGGTCTTACCTTCGCATGATCAATCCATCTTGCCCTCAAGCCGCGCCGGCCTTATCCGACAGGGGACAGCCCGCCCCGGATACGGCGCCGGTACGGATCGTCAGTCGTTTTCCTTCTCCGCGGGAATTCCTTTGCGCATAGCGTGGGATTTTGACGGAAATACTTTGCGTACTGTGGACGGGCACATTGTGAATATCGAAAGAAACAACTGTTTTCCCGTTCCGGCCGGAGGAACAGGCCATTTCTTGACAGGCTTGCCTCGAATCGCGTTCCTATCCGATCGGCAACGGTTCAGCTGAAAGGATGATCAGATGGCGGTTGTAGCCGGTCGTGGCCAACTGGTAACTGAGCTGTATATGGCTGACATAGCATATCATGAAAACGACCTGACGGTATGACGCCAGCGCCTCGTCCTGCTCGTGAGGTCAAAGATGACTCCGGAATCACGCAGCATCAGCCGGACTTTCTCCGGCGTCAGGATTATCGTGCATCCGATATGGATTGGGCCCGCCGCGTCCCCATTCTTCTCTTTTATCAACATCGTCGCGTCTTCAAATATCATGCCGGTCAGCGCTTGCGTGATTTTCGCGGCCAGTCCCACGGACAAGGGGGCTACAGGGTTCAAAGGATTCCGCCCGTTTTTTTCCGGGACGCGCTTAAGAAAGGATGCTGCAAATCGCTTCGCGAGCCGCTGCGCCTGCCGGCAAAGCAATCAGATATTCAAAACCTTCTCAATAATCATGAAGTACATCGAGAACTCAATTTCATGATACTTCTCATACTTCTCTTCCGGACTGACCGATTTCAGCGCTTCCTCGCCCGGCCATTGAGGGCAGGTAACCCACTCGCCGTTGTCATAGCGGAACTGCACCGGATTGCCCGGTTTCATGTTTTTCCTGAACTCGATGACCTTCTCCGTGGAGCCTTTGTTATCCATGACAATTGCCGTGGCCTTGACATCCAGTTCGTCTGTCGTATTGGTGATCACGTCGATGGTGTTAAGGTCAAGACAGGTCGAGATGCCTTGATGATTCGTCCCCGCATAGCGGAGATTCTGCTTCGCGGCGGAAGCCACACCGAAAACGCAGAGCGTCATCATGCATACCAAAAGCGCCGAGATCATTTTTTTGCTCATAGAATCATTCCTCCCTGTTTTCCTACGTTACCGCATCCAGCCGTCACGCAGAAAGCAGGCGAAGCGATTTGCAGCGTCCTTTCTTGTCATCATCTCCTGAATCAACCCAGGAATCTTATTCCCAACATCGTGATGTCGTCGGATTGCTCGGCACCGCCGACATGGCCGTCCACGTCGGCGCGGACGGCCGCCAGCACGTCTTTGACGGAGGCGGCGGGCGTTCCCACCCGGTTCAGCGTCTCCTGCAGCCTTTCCTCGGTGTAGAGATGCTTCTCTCCGTCCATGGCCTCGGTGACGCCGTCGGTATAGAAGTACAGCATATCCCCCGGCGACAGCGTCAGCCGCTTTTCCTCATATTGCGCGTCCTCGATCACCCCCACCATGTGAGTCTTTTTCTCGTCCCGAATATACTGCCATCCGACGGCCCCACCCCGGGTACGGCCTACCAACGGCGGATTGTGGCCGCTGTTCACGTAGACGAATTCCCCCGTTTTGAGGTTCACCATGCCGAAGAACAACGTCACGAACATCATTTCCTCGTTGTTCTCGCAAAGCTGGCGGTTGACCCGTTCCATCACTTTGCCCCAGTCCACCGAGGCCGCGCCGCCACGGCTTGCCGCCGCCAGCGCGTTGTTCTTGAGGATCGTCTTCGCGATGACCATGAACAGCGCTGCCGGGACGCCCTTGCCGGACACGTCGGCAATCGTTAGCGCGATGCGGTCTTCCCCGAGATAATAGAAATCGTAGAAGTCGCCGCCCACTTCCTTCGCAGCGTCCATCGTCGCGAAAAGGTCGTAGTGGGGATTACCCGCGAACTTTGGGAAGATGTCCGGCAACATCCCTTCCTGGATGCCCCGCGCCAGGTTCAGTTCCGTCTGGATCCGTTCCTTTTCTTCGGTGATTTTCGAAAGGTTCTCAATATAGAGCTTCAGGTCGTCGGTCATCTGGTTGACCGAGTCCGAAAGCTCTTCCAGCTCATCCCCGGTCCTGACGTCGAGCTTGGCGTCGAGGTCGCCCCTGGCGATTTTCCCCACGCCCTCGGTCAGCGCAAGAAGCGGACGCACCATGTGGTTCGCCGCGATCTGGCTCAGGAAGAAGACCACGATGAAGATGACGGCCATGAAGATCGCCATCTGGCGGAACGTCCCCAGGTAAAATTCCCGAATGGAAGCGGTCAGCCCCTGGGACAGGCTCAGGACGTCCTCCTTCGCCGCCTGCACACCGCTGACCACTTCATCCTTTCGCGCCAGCGAGCCGAGGCTCCAATGAAAGACCGGCATCGGCGCGAAGGCGAGGTAGTATTCCTCTCCGTCCAGCGTCAGCGGTACGAGGCCGCTGTTCCCCTCCGTCATCTCGTAGGCCGCCAGCGCCAGCGCCCCGTTCTCCGAGTACCGGAGGTCTGTTTTCTGCGGCGAGGCCGCCAGCGGCCCTTCCTGCACCGAAGAGAACACCACTACGCCGTCCTGATTCAACGCGAAATTGATCCCGCTGACGCCGACGGTCTTGGAAGTGATGTCGTGATAAAGGGAGGCCATGCCGATACCGATCCCGGCAACGCCGGCGACTTTGCCCCTGACGTAATAGGGAATGGTACACATCACACCGTAGTAGCCCCCCGAGTCTTTGTAAATATGGGTGAAAAAACCTCCCGCCTTCAGCGTATCCCAGTAATAATTCCCTTTCGGATTGTAGGTATCCTCAAAGTCCTCCGGCAGGATCAGCTCCTCATCTTTGAAGGATTCCGCGATCAGGACATAATTGTTCTCGGATGTAATGAAGCAGGACGTGGCGTAGTTGGAATAATAAATGCTCAGATGCTCCAGCGTGTCCGCGATATTGGAGGCGATATGGCTCTCGGCCTTGATTGCCGGCCACGATTCCGACTTCCTGGTGTCGGCGCCGAAAACGATGTAGCAGTCCCCGGAGTGGATGGTATCCCGGCCGGGGACCTTCACCGTCCTCGACAGATAGCCGCCGGGATTGGACAGGATCTTCGAGGCGTCGAGCGCGATGTATTTTACGTTCTCCGCGATGTCAGCGATTTCCCGGTCCGCGTGATGGGCGTTTTCCGTCACGTCAATCAGCAGCTTCTGCTTCGCGTGGTTCTCGGCCAGGGCCTCGGTGAATTCCCCCGCCGCCTCGCCGACACTCTGACCGCTCTCCACGGCGTTGTCCTGCACCCGGTACATGCTGTTGAGCATCACCGCCGACAGCACGACAAAAGACAGCAGTACCGCTGAAAACAGAAGCAGCAGAAACCGCTTGCGGATGCCCATTTTCGTCGTGCTCATCGCCATCGGCCACCTTACCCCAAAAATCGAATCCCCAGCATCGTGATATCATCAGATTGTTCGGCGCCGCCCGCGTGGGCGTCGATATCGGCCCGGATGGCCGCCAGCACGTCTTTGACCGGCACGTCCGGCGTGCCTACCCGGTTCAGCGTCTGTTGCAACCGTTCCTCGGTGTAGAGGTGCTTCACCGCGTCCATGGCCTCGGTGACGCCGTCCGTGTAAAGGTACAGCATATCCCCTGGCGCTAGTGTCAGTCGCTTTTCTTCATAGGCCGCGTCCTCAATGACGCCCACCATGTGCGTCTTATTCTCGTCCCGGACGTATTGCCAATCGGCAGCCCCGCCCCGGGCGCGGCCCACCAGCGGCGGATTGTGACCACCGTTCACATAGGCGAATTCCCCGGTCCTGAGGTTTAACACGCCGAAGAAGATCGTCACGAACATCATTTCCTCGTTGTCTTCGCAGAGCTGAAGATTCGTCCTCACCATGGCAAGCCCGAAATCCTCCCCGCTGCCCGTGGAAAGCGCAGTGTTTTTCAGCACCGTCTTCGAGATGACCATGAACATCGCCGCCGGAATGCCCTTGCCGGACACGTCGGCCACCGTAATGGCGAGACGGTCTTCGTCCATCATATAGAAATCGAAGAAATCGCCGCCCACTTCCTTCGCGGCCTCCATCGTCGCGTAGAGGTCATAGTGTGGATTATCCGCGAACTTCGGGAAGATGCCCGGCAGCATCCCTTCCTGTATGCCCCGGGCAAGGTTCAGCTCGGTGGCGATGCGCTTCTTCTCTGCCGCCGCCTTGGCGATGTTCTCCATATAGGTTTTCAGCTCGTCGGTCATGGTGTTGACCGCACCCGCGAGATTCTCCAGCTCATCGCCGGTCCTGACGTCAAGCTTCGTATCGAGATTGCCCTTGGCGATATTCCGGACGCCCTCGGTCAGCGCCAGGATCGGCTCGACGAAATGAGCCGTGGCCTTCTCGCTGGCCCGGTACATCAGGAACAGGATCACCATCAAAAGGACGGCGATCTGCAGCAGATTGTCCCGGAAAAAGCTGTGCATGGCGTCGGCGAATCCAGCGGACTGCTCCAGTATCGCCGACCTCGCGCCCCAAGCCCCTTGCAGCGCATCCTCCTTCCTGATCATCATGCCATAACTCCAGCCGATTTTCGGCATGGGCGCGAAAGCGATATAGTATTCCTCGCCATCCATCGTCACCGGTGCGATGTCCATCTCCCCCGCCACCATGCGGGCGGCTTCTCTGGCCAGGCTTTCCTCCGGCGCTTTCCGGAGGTCGTTCTGTCCGGCGAGGACCGCCAGTACCCCTTCCTGCTCCGTGGAAAAAAGGACCACGCCGTTCTCGTTGAGCCCGAAGCTGATGTTCTTCTTTCCCAGCGTCCGGTCGGAAAGCAGTCGGGACAACGCGTCCAGGTGAAGGTCGATGCCCACGGCGCCGCTGAACTTGTCGTCCTTATAGAACGGGGCCGCGCAGGTAATCTCGACATGCCCGTCATTTCCCACGTACACGTCGGTCAGGATCGGCTTTCCCGCTTCTTTCGCGGCGATATACCAGGGACGTTCCCGCGGATCAAACTCGAAAAGGAATTCCTCAGTGAATATCCGCTGATAAGCCTCCTCAGCGGATACGGCATCCGCCTCGATCAGGTATCCGCGCTCTGAGCCGACGTAACAACTCACCTCATAGCCGTCGTAAATCTCGCTGAGCACCTCCAACTCGTCGGAGATGTTGGCGATGAGCTCGATTTCCCGGGAGATTTCCGGGCTGATCCTTTCTCCCGCCGCCTTCGGAGAAAACACGAAATAGGCCTCGCCCTTGGCGATTTTCTTTCCCAGAGGAGAAGAAATGTACCGAGGGGCATAAAGGCCCGGATTCTCGAGAATATGCTCAATGTTTTCGGCGAGACTCTGGGCGTTTTCCAGCGCCGCGCCCATTTCCGTCTCCACCTGCTTCGCTTTTTTGTCCGCCAGCATCATCAGTTGCCGGGTGGTTTTCGTTGTGGCATAGTCCTCCACGTAGGCGGCGACGGAAGCTCCCATCTCCTCGCCGCGCTCCACCGCGTTGCGCTGGATACCGTACATACTCCGCAGGGAAACGTAGCCGAGGGCGAGGAAGGACAGCACGCCCACCCCGAGCAGCAGAAAGAGAATCCGCCGACGGATGCTCATTCTCTGCCCACTCATGACAGCGGCAGTTCCATCGTCAGATGATTCGCCATTTTCCCGAACAGCTCCTCATATTCGTAGCCGACAAAGGAAAAATTCTTCTTGACGAGGAAAATGCCGTAGCCGCCCTCCTCCTGGTCGATGTCGGGGACGCCGTCCGTGTGGCGGCGGTCCTTTTCCAACGGATCGAAATGTTTGCCGTGGTCGGCCAACTCCAGCCGGAAGGTGTCGCCTTCGGCGGAGGTCCGCACCCAGACGTAGCCTGTCCCGTCATAAGCGTAGGAAATGATATTGACCAGCATCTCCTCCAGGCCCAGTTCCAGCTTGATCTGCTGGCGCGGCGTCATGCCCTGCTCTTCTGCGTCCTCGATAATGCCGTCGCGAATGATGTCGTAGGCCTGCTTTTCCGCCTCGTAACGGCGCCAATCCCCGTCGGTTGCTGTCTTTGTCATCTCTTCGCCTCCATCATAAATCCTCCAGCGAGGCCCGATGTTCAAGCAGAATGTCCAGGCGGCAATCTCTCAGTACCGCTAGCACCAGGTCGCCGGCTCCCGCGATCGTAAACGCCTTGCCGTTCATGCTCGCATATTTTTTCAACCGGATCAAAGCCCGGAGTCCCGCGCTGGAAATGTATTCGATGAGGCTCATGTCAAGGACGGTCTTCGGGTTTTCCCGTATGACGCTTTCTCCTTGCGCGAAAAAGCTATCCGCCACCATCAGATCAATGTGCCCCCGGACTTGCCAGACCGTCCAGCCGTTCTTTGTCTGCCTGGTCTCCTCCGGCAACTCGTTTGCCATATTGTCATCCCCCAATCATCCGGCGTCTCCGCCCGTATCCTGCAATCCTGCCGCCCGCCTCACCGGGCACGGCGCCTGACCGGCGGCGGCGGGGCAGGGACGGCAGCGCCGGCGATAGTCGCAGCCATCACATCCCGCGGGTAAGCCCGTCTCGCGGAACGCCCGCAGCGCCGGCGACGTATCCCAATATCCACCCATCTCCTCACACCGCTCACGCTCCGCGAGATACCGGCAAGGCGAAAGACTGCCGTCCGCCCGCACTGTGAGGAACGTGCGCCCCGCCTCGCAGCCCTGCCTGACGCCGCGATTGCCGTTCTGCTTCGGATCCTTACCGCCGAGATACGCGGCCAGCGGGGAAAAGCAACTCTCGACGGAAACTTTCATGGGCTGCGCCTCTGCCGACTCTTTTGCCGACTCCTCCGTCGTCTCTTCTGCCGGCGACTCGTCCGACGTTTGCTGCCGTTCCCGGATGAACGCCGCCGCCGTCTCGATCTGGGCCTCACTCGGGAAACCGCGCTTTTCTCCCTCGCAGGGCTTCATGCCGGTCACGATGAGCTCCGTCGCGCCGAGCCCTTCGACAAGTGCCGCCACGTCCGCCAGTTCCTCCGCGTTCCCACCGTGCAGGAACCACCGCGCCCGTACCTTGCCGAACCCCAGTTGGCAAAGCGTTTTCAGCGACTCCATCGCCGAGCCGTCCCCGGCGTTGATGTCCACCAGGAAACTGTCCGCCCCCGTCCCGATCATCTCTTCCAGGCGCTGCCGCTCCACCTTTCTCGTCAGCACCACCTC
>JAEEGN010000224.1 GCA_016280345.1 Selenomonadaceae bacterium
CTTGATATCCTCGACGGTTTCGACGAGATCAAAATGTGCACCGGTTACCGTTACAAGGGCGAGCTCCTGAACGAGATGCCCGCCAGCCTCAAGGTGCTGGCCGAGGTCGAGCCGGTCTATGAGACTTTCAAGGGCTGGAAGACCAGCATCAGCGGCATCCGCGATTACAGGAACCTGCCCGACGAGGCGCGGGCCTATCTTGAGCGCCTGTCGGAGTTCACCGGCATCAAGCTCGGCATCGTCTCCGTCGGCGCCAACCGCGACCAGACCATCGTTCTCGAAAAATACCTGTTCTGATTTCTGCCTGAATGACGATTTGGCAAAAACCGCCCGGCCGGGAAAGGCCGGGCGGTTTTTGCGCGGTATGAAAAAAAGTTCCGGTCCGGGTTCGTTTTCGGCAGGAAAAAAGCGGAATTTGTAGAATAAATATTGTAATTAGCAATAGTCTGTGCCAAAGGGGAGTGTCCGCGGTTTTATGGGGAAAAGGGACGCTTCCGGTATCGTGAGTCAATCCTTTACAATACAGAATCCATCAAAGAGGAGGGGAACATAATGAAGATCGACTGCTTGGCAATGATATTGGCCGGCGGGCAGGGAAGCCGGCTGGGGGCGCTGACGAAAAACGTCGCCAAGCCGGCAGTCCCGTTTGGGGGAAAGTACCGGATCATTGATTTTCCACTCAGCAACTGCGTCCATTCGGGCATTGAGCGGGTTGGCGTTCTCACGCAGTACCGGCCCTTCGCGTTGCATAACTACGTGGGCGACGGCGCGGCCTGGGACCTTGACGCCCATTACGGCGGCGTGTATATCCTGCCGCCCTATGCCCGGGCGAAGGGCGCGGACTGGTACCGGGGAACGGCGGACGCGATTTACCAGAACCTCAATTTCATTGAGCTGTCCGACCCGGACTACGTGCTGATTCTGTCCGGCGACCATATCTACACGATGGACTATTCGAAGATGCTGGACACGCACAAGCGCAACAAGGCGGAGGCCACCATCGGCGTCATCGAGGTCCCCTGGGAAGAGGCGTCGCGCTTTGGCATCATGGAGACGGACGAGGGCGGCCGCATCACGAAGTTCGTGGAGAAGCCGCCGGAACCGAAGAGCAATCTGGCCTCCATGGGAATCTACATCTTCTCGACGGCGTTCCTGCGGCGTTATCTCGAAGCGGACGCGAAGAATACGCGTTCGTCCCATGACTTCGGCAACGACCTGATCCCGAAGATGCTCGCCGACCGGGCGCGGCTTTTCTCGTATCCTTTCGTGGGGTACTGGAAGGACGTGGGGACCATCGAGTCGCTGTGGCAGGCGAACATGGATTTCCTGGCGAAGCGTCCGCCCATCGACATCGACGGGCATTGGCGCATCCTGTCCTCGAATCCGCCGGTGCCGCCGCAGTACATCGGCCCGGAGGCGCAGGTGGAGCAGTCGCTGCTCAACGAGGGCGCCATGATTTTCGGCTCGGTGGAGCGGTCTGTGATATCTCTGGGAGTTCGCATCGCCAGGGGGGCCAGGGTCACGAATTCCGTCATCATGCCCTACGCGGTGGTTGGCGAGGGCGCGGTGGTCGATCACGCCATTCTGGCGCCGCACGCCGAGATTGCACCGGGGGCCCGGGTGCAAGGCCAGGCCGATTCCATCGTCGTGGTCGCCGAGGGCGAGACGGTGCTGCCGGAGAGCGCGGCGGCGCAGCAGGCAGGCTGAGCGGATGGGAGTGTGAGCTGTGAAGAATGTGATGGGATTATTGGATCTGCAGCGCGATGAGATGCTGCTGCAGGATCTGACGAAAGGGCGGACCATCGCGTCGCTGCCTTTTGCCGGGCGGTACCGCATCGTTGATTTTCCGCTTTCCAGCATGGTGAATTCCGGCATCCGCAACGTGGGGGTTCTGCTGGCGCCGAAGTCCCGTTCGGTGCTTGACCACCTGCGTTCCGGCAAGGACTGGGGCCTGGCCCGTCACTACAAGGGCCTCGTCTACCTGCCGCCGGTACGCCCCGAGCATGACGAGCGCAGCGGCGACCTCCGGAACCTGTACCACAACCTCGATTTCGTCGAGAACAACAACGAGGACTACGTGCTTCTGGCCCGGGCGGCCTCCATTTACAACATCGACTTCCGGCCGGTTCTGCGCTTTCATCAGAACACCGGGGCTGACGTCACGATGGTGATGGGCCGGGCCCGCCATGACGATGTCTGCGACGGCATCGTGGTGGAGATGGCGGCCAACGGCCTGGTCATGGACCTGGCGGTGAAACCCAATATCAAGAAGGGTGAGCTCCGATCCCTGGGCGTATTCCTGATGAAGAAGAAGGTATTCGTCGATCTGGTGCGCCGCTCTTTCGAGCACGGAGGTCTTGATTTCCGCCGGGACGTCGTCGCCCGCCTGACGGACAGCCAGACGGTTTACGCCTATGAGCACAAGGGCTTCGCCGGTCGCATCTGTTCCATGCTGGCCTATTACGAGATGAACCTGGCGATGATCGAGCCGGCGGTCTGGGAGGAGATGTTCCTGCGCGAGGGGGCGCCGGTCTATACCAAGGTGAAGGATATGCCGCCGGTCCGCTACCAGGAGGGGGCCAAGGTCAACGACTCGCTGGTGGCCAACGGTTGTGAGATTTTTGGCGAGGTGAAGAACAGCGTTCTCTTCCGTGGCGTCAAGGTGGCGCCGGGCGCGGTGATTCGGAACTGCGTCATCATGCAGGACGGCGTGATTCAGGAAGGGGCGAACCTCGATTGCGTGGTCTGCGATAAGAACGTAAAGGTCACGTCGGGCAAGGAACTCCGCGGTGCGCCGACCTATCCGCTGTTCGTCGGCAAGCAGGCGGTCATTTAGGATAAAAGGAGCGCCGCGCGCCATCTTCGCCGGGCGTGTTGGAGGAGAGCCGCGGGTCAGGCGGCAGCGCCCAACAGGCCGCGAGGTGGCGGCGGCGCTTATGTATGGGGACGGCCGGAGCCGGCCCCGTTTCCCTGGGGAGGTAAAGAGCAAATGGCGAGAAAGGTACGTGACGTGGCGGTCCTGGAGCTGCAAAAACGCTTCGTGATGACGGCCCATATCCTGTTCGGCCGGGAACTCGACGAGCTGACAGACCATGAGATTTACCGGACGATTACGGCGACGGTGAAAGAACTGCTGTCCGAGGACTGGATCCGGACGAACAAGTATTACGAGGAAAACCAGGAAAAGCAGGTTTACTATTTCTCCATCGAATTCCTGCTGGGCCGGCTCCTGAAAACAAACCTGATCAATCTCGGGGCAAAGGAACTCCTTTCCGAGGCGCTGAAAGGGCTGAACCTGTCGCTGGCGCAGTTCTACGATGAAGAGCCGGACGCGGGCCTCGGCAACGGCGGCCTCGGACGGCTGGCGGCCTGCTTTATCGACTCCCTGGCGTCGCTGGGGCTGCCGGGGCACGGGTGCAGCATCCGTTACAAATACGGCTTGTTCGAGCAAAAGATCGTCGACGGCAATCAGGTGGAACTGCCGGACAAGTGGCTCCGGGACGGTTTCGCCTGGGAGTACCGCAAGCCGGATAAATCGGTGAACGTGCGCCTCGGCGGCAACGCCTACATGCGGGCGATGGACGACGGTACCCTGGAACTGGTGCACGAGGGTTTCCATACAATCCTGGCGGTGCCCTACGACGTCCCGGTGGTCGGCGCTGGCAATCACATCGTGAACACGCTTCGCCTATGGAACGCCGAGGTGGACCGTGACTTCACCACTTACGGCACCCTGACGCAGGGGCGGAGGCAGGACTGGCAGACATACCAGCAGATGGTCGAGGGCATTACGGAATTCCTCTACCCCGACGACAGCTCCTTCGAGGGGCGCCGCCTGCGGCTGGTACAGGAGTACTTCTTCGTTTCCGCCGGCGTCCAGAGCATCGTCCGCCACATGAGGAAGGCCAAGCTCGGCGTCCGCGCCATCGCCGACAAGATCGCCATCCATATCAACGACACCCACCCGGTTTTGGCAGTGGCCGAACTCATGCGCCTCCTGGTGGACGAGGAAGGTATTGACTGGGACGAGGCCTGGGAGCTTACGGTCAGGACCATGGCCTATACGAACCATACCATCCTGCCGGAGGCACTGGAGAAGTGGGTAGTGGATATGTTCCGGCCCGTGCTGCCCCGCATCTATCTCATCATCGAGGAAATCAACCGCCGCTTCATGATCGAGGTGCGGCACCGTTTCCCTAACGACGAGGCCCGCTGGCGGGAGCTTTCCATCATCGAGAACGGTCAGATACACATGGCGCGCCTGGCCTGCGCCGGCAGCCACAGCATCAACGGTGTCGCGGCCATCCATTCCAATATCATCAAGCGGTCCACGCTCCGCGCTTTCTATGAGATGTACCCCGACCGCTTCAACAACAAGACGAACGGCATCACGCACCGTCGCTGGCTCATCGGCTCCAATCCGGAGCTGGCGGACCTCCTTGACGAGACGATCTCGCCGGCCTGGCGCAAGCATCCGGACCGCCTCTCCGATCTCGCTGCTCACGCCGGGGACAAGGAGCTCCTGGAGCGGCTGGCGAAAGTGAAGCTCAACCGCAAGAAGATCCTGGCCCGTCATGTCCGGGAGCACAGCGGCGAGCGCGTTGATCCGGCTTCCATTTTCGATATCCAGGTCAAGCGCATCCATTCCTACAAGCGCCAACTCATGAACATCCTCCATATCATATATCTGGCGGACCGCATCCGCGGCGGCAAGCTCAAGGACCTGCCGCCCACCACCTTCTTCTTCGGCGGCAAGGCGGCGCCGGGCTACCACATCGCCAAGGAGACGATCCGCCTCATCTGCGCCGTGGCGGAAAAGATCAACAGGGATCCGGTGGTGGGCAAGATCATCAAGGTGGTGTTCCTGGAGAATTTCGGCGTTTC
>JAEEGN010000027.1 GCA_016280345.1 Selenomonadaceae bacterium
AACAGGAACTCGGCAGCCTCCTGGGAATTCGTTTCCAGGATTGAGTTGACGATGCCCGCTCCGATGAGCGCCCGATAATTGTGCATGACGAAGCATTCTACCACGAACGGTACCAGGCAGAGCAGAAGGAGCATTTTTTTTGCCCGTTTCAGCCAAAGGGGCCGTCCGGCCAAAAGCCAGTCCAAGAGAACTGTCCCGAAAAAAATGCACAGGGCCAGGACCGCGCCGTATTCCCAAAGCAGAGACCATGAGCCGGCCAGCAGCAGCGACCAGGCGAGAGTGAAAAAGTTCAATACGAACAAGACGGTCATGAATCCTGTATTATTGCGGAAGCAATGTTGCAGGTTTTCCAAAAGCCGTTGAACCATACGGTACAGCCTCCTACGATTTCCATATGGAACATTGGCCGACGTTCATAGCTGCCCCATCATGACATGGGTCTGGGGAATGATGCGGACGTCGGGTATAATCGACAGGCATTCCTGCTGCCGAAGAAGCATTTCCTGCGGCGGTGGCGGCAAACATCCGTAGACGGCAGTCACGGGCTGAAGGATGAGCGGCGTCGTCGGGGCAATGTCCCGAATGAGCCGGGCAGCTTCCCTGAGTTCCTCGGGCAGCGTATCTGTTGTAACGACAATTTTGACATAGACGTCTTTTTTTTTGGCAATATCCAAAAAAGCCCGATGTTCAGCCCATAGTTCTTTTCCCGTTGCACTGGGCAGTTTCATATCCATACTGATGGTTTGGACGGCTGGCAGAATGACAGCCATCTCCTGCGGCAGCGTGCCGTTCGTCTCCAGGAGGATCGGTACCGGAAGCAGGGGTGCAAGCTCCGCCAGGAAAACGATGTGGAGCAGAGGCTCTCCGCCGGTAAAGCTGATTGCTTGATGCGGTAAAGCATCCAGAAAATCGTTTATGGCCCGGGCCGCCTCCGCTGCAGAAAGAGGATTGGCTATGGTTCGGAAGAGGCCGCTTCCGGCATTCGTTTCCAAACGGCAGAAGGGATGCGCTCCGGGTTTATGCTCTGTATCGCAATAGCGGCAATCGAGGTTGCAGCCTTCAAAACGCACAAAGACTTGCCGGGCACCGACGTAAGGGCCTTCTCCTTGGGCGGAGGAGAAGATCTCGATGATGTTCTCCTTCATGGCGATTCGTTGCGGTATCGGACGCAGGAATGTGCGGATTCCCAAACGCAGACACTGTCCAGCACCGCTCGGGATCGTTGCAGCAAGGGAGTTTCCACCAGTTGCCCGTATATGAATCTGGCGATGTTTTCCGCAGTCGGATTGACACTTTGAAACATAGGAAGTTCGTTGAGATCTTGATGGTCCAACTGCGTCAGGATGTCCTTCAGTGTCTGGTTCAGTTCACTAAAATCCACTAAAAATCCCAGTTCGTTCAGTTGCTGGCCCGCGACACGCACTTCCACCACCCAGCTGTGCCCGTGCAAGCGCGCACATTTACCCTGATAGCCCACCACTTTGTGGGCAGCGTCAAAGGTTCCTTTGACTTCGATTTCGAACATATTTTGACCTCTCTTGAAAAAAATACTCCCTCCAAAGAGGGAGACGGCTCGCAATTGGCTCGGGAGAATCCAGGCTGCCGCCTGGAGCCCGGTATCACGCCTTCTCTTTGCCAATGAGCTCGTTATAGCTGAGTGCCCGGGTGTGCTTCGTATGGCTCCACTCGTGCTCGTTGCGGTGCAGGAAGCCAATGAAGACGATGGGAATCCAGGAATAGATGAACAGCGGATAGAGAATCAGATAGAGCCACGCTTTCCACTTCACATGGATTTTCAGCAGGATGATGACCGGCAACGCGTATTGCGCAACCATGATGAATGTCATCAACTGAGAAGGCATGAAATTGTAAATGTTGGTAAAAAACGGCGGAACCGCCAGCTGAACATAGCTGCAAATGACAAAGAAGGTCGATAGCAACAAGAAATGCGGCTGTACGAGATGCAGGCAGCCGTCGAGAATGCGGATATCCCTTTTTTCGATTCCCGCCTTGAACATCTTGGGGATGAACCGATGCGCCACGTCAAACTGTCCCTGTGCCCAGCGTTTCCGTTGATTCCAGGACTGCATGAAGGTCAGGGGCTTTTCATCGTAAACGATGGCGTCGTGGGCCCAGGTTGTCTTGATGCCTTCCGCCAACGATTTCATGGTGAACTCCATGTCCTCTGTCAGGCAGGTAGCGCCCCAGCCATGACGTTTCAGAACATCCGTGGTAATGCACATGCCGGTTCCGCCCAGTACGGAAGAAAGACCGATATTGGTCTTGGCCAAATGCCAGACGTGGTCTATGACCCAGAAAGCGATGGCAAATGTACCGGAAATCCAGGTGTCATAGGGGTTTTTCGCGTCCAGATAGCCCTGGATGAGCTTGTCGCCTTTGCAGAGCCGGTTATTCATTTCAAGCAGGAAACGGGGATGGACAAGATTGTCGGCGTCGAAGACGACAATCGCGTCATATTGGCGCTCCAGGGAAAACAGCTTGTTGAACATCCATTCCAGAGCAAAGCCTTTTCCTTTTTCCGTATCGTTGGTACGCTCATAGACAAGCGCACCGGCATTGCGGGCAATGCCGGCGGTATCATCCGAGCAGTTATCGGCAACGACAAAGATGTCGTAAAGCCTCTCCGGGTAATCCAGCCGCTTCAGGTTATCGATCAACTGCCCGATGACAGCGCTTTCGTTATGCGCGGCCACGATGACGGCAAAACTCTTTTCCGGGGTCAGGATCTTATCTTCTCTCCGGCGCCACATTCCGCAGAAGCCGATGAGGAAATAATAGATGGTAAACAAGAAAATGAATATCTGAAGCGGAACCATAACAATGTCAAACCAATGGTTCATGGAATATGTCTCTCCCGTCAGAAAAACGAAGCCAGTGCCACTTCAACGTCTGGCAAAAGCTTTGGCCGCCAGGGTGTTTACGATTCCCAAGGCAGAGTAGGTGGCAAAGATCGCAAAGAGCAACGCAAAAGGAATCGCCGCGTTGCCAGCATAAAGAATGGCGGCAAAAAGGATAACGGCTACCGCAATCGAGACAGGATAGATCTTCTCACCTCGGCCTTTGAAATCCGGATAATGAACTTCGCTGACCATCAGGAAAGCGACCAATAGCATGACGATAGGATAGACACAGCCCAACCGCTGCGGCGCAAATCCAATTCCCTGAAGAAGCAAGGTCGAGGTCGCGATGAAGCACCCGCCGGCAGGAATCGCCAATCCCATGAAATAGCCATGAACGACGCTTACGTTGACATTGAAGCGCGCCAAACGCCACATTCCGCAAATCGCGAAGGTGATTGCCACAATCCAGCCAAACCAGGAAAACGCCCGCAAGCAAAAAACATACGCCAGAAAACCGGGCGCAACGCCGAAGGAAACGAGATCGCAGAGAGAATCCATTTCCTTCCCCATCTCACTGCTGACGCCAAAGAACCGGGCAGCCCGCCCATCCAGACCGTCCGCGACCAAAGCGATCAGGATGAAAATCGCGCCGGCCTTCAAGTTCCCGTGATATGTCGAAAGGATAGAGCATATTCCGAACAGCAGATTGGAAGCCGTAAGCATATTGGGTATCAAGGCTCTATACATCTGTCTTTATCCTCCCGATGATGGTTTCTCCGCCGATGACGCGGTCCCCTTTTTTCACCATCACCTCTACTGATTTTGGCATGACGACTTCGGTGCAGGAGCCAAACCGGATCAGGCCATAACGCTCCCCTTTTTCCAGAACGTCATCCAACGTAACCCAAGAAACGATTCTCCGGGCCAGGATGCCGGCTATCTGTGTTACCGTAATACGTAAACGGTCGTTTTCGATACCGATCATGTGACGTTCGTTCTCGAAACCGACAGAATCTTTATAGGCCGGCTTGAAGCGGCCGCAAACATATTGCTGGCACTTGATCTCGCCTTCCATGGGACTACGGTTGATATGAACGTCGAAAACAGACAAAAAAATAACGACCTTGTTGCAAGGCTCTTTGACAAAGTCATCATTTTCCAGAGAAACAACTTCCATGACCTTTCCGTCTGCAGGCGAGACCAGAAGGGAATCGTCCTCAGGAATATGGCGCTGGGGATCACGGAAAAAATAAGCGAAATATGCCGCCAGAACAAGCGGGCCTGCCGCCCAATAGGGACTGACCGTCACGCCCAGAAGCACAGCGGCGGCGACGGCGGCCAAAATGAATGAATAACCGTCCCGCAGAATCATCGCTCAGTCCCCCTTTGCAAAAATATGGAAACGATAATCCTCTGCACTTCCGCATGACACAGTATATCGTCTCTACTCTTATTATAGACCGCGTCTTGGCCTTTGTCCACTACTTTTTACTGTCCAGTACCCGCCAGACAAACCGTGGGAGCGCCATCAGACGGCCAATCCGTTTCGGTTGCAGAAGGCCCCGGAAAAGCCATTCCAGACGGGCCTTCTGCATCCAGATCGGCGCCCTCTTGACCGCGCCGGCCATTACATCGAGAGTCCCCCCCACCCCAATGGCGGCGGCAACATTCAATTCCGGCAGATGCGCAGCCAGCCATTTTTCCTGCCGGGGGCTTCCCAGTGCGACCAAGAGAAGGTCAACGTGAAGCGAACGGATCATCTCGATGATGGCGGGTTCTTCCGCAGCAGTAAAGTAGCCGTCCCGTATCCCGACGACCGCGACGCCGGGGTACAAGGCCTCCGCTTTTTCCCGGGCTCGTTCCGCGATGCCCGGAGCGGAGCCGAAGAAAAATATGCGCCGCTCTTTTTGAGGAGCCCGGGCCAAGAGCGCCTGTACCAAATCGTAGCCGGCCACTCGCTCCGGCATGGGATAACCCAGGTGACGGGCTGCCCAAACAGCGCCGGCTCCGTCGGGAACGACCAGAGCGGCGTCATTCATTATGTGCCGGAATGCTTCGTCATTCGTGGCCTGCATGATCATTTCCGCGTTCGCTGTCGCGATGAGCGCCCCTCGCCTTTCCTCCATGAACGCCTCAATCTGTTCCACTGCCTGTGACATGGTCAGCGAAGCGACGTTCACGCCCAGTATGTTCACTAATGGAAATTCCAATCGCGCCGACCTCCTGCTACTGCACACATTTACGCTCAAATTTGGGTTTTAAATCTGAGGGAACCGTCCGCTGGATGTTTCGTGTGCAGCCTACGACCGCTATCAAAAAGGCGCGCCGCCCAGAGGACGCGCACCTTCTTGATTCGCTTTTGTCCTGCTTCCTGCGATTATTTCTTCTTTGCGGACGCTGCCAGACGAATGGAAAGTTCCTGCAGCTGCTTTTCCTCAACCTCCGAGGGAGCGTGCGCCATAGCGTCAGAAGCGCTCTGTGTCTTCGGGAAAGCGATGACGTCGCGGATGGAATTTCGTTTTGCCATCAGCATGATGAGACGGTCCAAGCCGAAAGCCAATCCGCCGTGAGGTGGTGTACCGTATTGGAAAGCGTCCATCATGAAACCGAACTTGGCATGGGCGGTCTCCGGCGTAAGACCGATTGCCTCAAAGACCTGCTCCTGAAGATCGCTGTTATAGATACGAAGGCTACCACCGCCAATCTCAACGCCGTTCAGCACCATATCATACGCGTTGGCCTTTACACGGCCGGGATCGGTCTTAAGATACTGAATATCTTCATCCCGGGGGGCGGTGAAGGGATGGTGCATGGCTTTCCAACGTTTTTCCTCGTCATTGTATTCAAACATTGGGAAATCGATGACCCAAAGGAAACACAGCGCATCCGGATCAATCAGATTGCGGCGGCGGCCCATTTCCAGACGCAGCGCGCCCAGAGCCTGGGCGACCACCAGCGGCTGATCCGCAACTACCAGCAGAAGGTCACCTGTCTCCGCATGGCATGCTTTCCTGACCGCTTCAAAGGTATCGTCGCCGTAAAACTTCTTGAATGGTGATTTGATGCCATCTTCAGCGTATTGTATCCACGCCAGGCCTTTGGCGCCGTAACCTTGAACGTATTCGACAAGACCGTCAAGCTCCCGACGCGGGATATTGGCATAACCATCAACTTTGATGGCCTTGACCTGGCCGCCAGCCTGCAAAACTGACTCAAAGACCTTGAAAGAAGACCCCTTGAGGTGCTCGGAGATATCCATGAGTTCCATGCCGAAGCGAAGATCTGGCTTATCTGAGCCGAACCGCGCCATTGCATCGTCCCAGGTCATGCGCAGGAACGGCGTTTTGAGCTGTACCCCCAGCGACTTGTCGAAAATCTCCTGCATCATACCCTCCATCATGGTCAGGATAGTTTCCTGGTCGATGAAGGACATTTCAATATCGAGCTGAGTGAATTCCGGCTGTCGGTCTGCCCGGAGATCCTCGTCTCGGAAACAGCGAACGATTTGGAAATATTTCTCGAAGCCGGCTACCATCAATATCTGTTTATAAATCTGCGGCGATTGAGGCAGTGCATAGAAATTCCCCGGATTCAACCGGCTGGGAACCAGGAAGTCGCGGGCGCCTTCCGGCGTGCTCTTGCAGAGCATGGGCGTCTCGATTTCCAGAAAACCGTTGCGGTCGAAATAGTCCCGCATGATCTTTGCCACCCGGTGGCGAAGCATGATATTCTTTTGCATTTCCGGACGGCGAAGATCGAGGAAGCGATATCTGAGGCGGAGCATCTCATCGACATCAAGGTTATCCTGGATATAGAACGGGGGCGTTTTAGCCTTGTTCAGGATGCGCAGTTCACTACATACGATTTCGATATCGCCGGTTTCCATTTTCGGGTTGACAGTATCCTCTGACCGGGCCCGTACCTTGCCGCAAACCGCGATGACAAACTCCGACCGCAGCGACTCTGCCTTGTGAAAGGTTCCTTCCGTCATGGCTGCTTCATCGTATACGATCTGTACATAGCCAGATCGATCCCTGAGATCCACAAAGATGAGTCCACCGTGATCACGGCGCCGCGACACCCAACCGCAGACCGTGACCTCCTGGCCAACCTCGCTTTTTCGGAGCGTACCGCATTCGTGGGTCCGATTCAATCCTTCCAATGTTTCCATCAATCTTTCACCTCAGCACATAATAGCGAATTTATGATATCCTGCCGGCCAATTTTTACCTGCTCACTGGTTCGCATATCACGACGAGTGACGACACCGTCTCTGACCTCGTCCTCACCCAGGATAAGCGCGAAGCGGGCGTTGGCCTTGTCCGCCTGCTTCATCTGCGCCTTGAGACTTCGTCCCGAATGGTCCATCAAGGCGAGAAAACCGGCGTCACGCAGGGAAACCAGAAGAGAAAAGGCTGGTATCTTCGCCGCTTCTCCCAGCGCAATCACGAAAACATCCGCCTGGCGTGGCGGTGGATCGTACAGGCCTTGCGTTTCCAGCGCCAGCATGACGCGTTCCAAGCCAGCCGCAAAGCCTACTGCCGGAGTAGGCGGACCGCCGATTTCCTCCACCAAACCGTCATAGCGGCCACCGCCGGCCACCGCGCTTTGCGCGCCCAGCGGAGGATATTTGATCTCAAAAGCAGTTTTCGTATAATAGTCCAGCCCGCGAACCAATCTGGAATCTAAGGAATATTGGATACCGGCGCTTTCAAGATATGCCTTTACTGCCTCAAAATGGGATCGGCAATCTTCGCAGAGACAATCCGTGATTTCCGGTGCTCCTTCTGAAAGGCGTTGGCAGCTTTCTTTCTTGCAATCCAGGATTCGCATAGGATTGCGTTCGAAACGGGAACGGCAGTCCTCGCACAGACCGTTAAGCTTATCCCGGAAAAAATTCTGAAGTCTTTCCCGGTATATCGGACGACATGCCGGGTCGCCTACGGAATTGAGACTGAGCGTCAGATCCTTGAGCCCCAGGGATTCCAGGAACCGGACTGCCAGTACGATGATTTCCGCGTCCACCGCTGGACCGGCAACGCCCAGCGCCTCTACGCCGAACTGATGGAATTCTCGGTAACGGCCTTTCTGCGGCCGGTCATAGCGAAACATCGATCCGATGTAGAACAACCGGGTTAAAGCGTTCTCCGCGTATAGCTTATGCTCAAGGAAGGATCGCACCGCCGCCGCGGTATTTTCCGGCCGCAATGTGATATTCCGGCCGCCGCGGTCTGTGAAGGAATACATTTCCTTTTCCACGACATCTGTGGTATCTCCGATGCCCCGTTGAAATAACTCCGTATGCTCGAAGATTGGCGTCCGGATTTCCTGATAGCCGTAACTTCGGCAAAGCGTCCGGATTTTTTGCTCGACGTAAAGCCATCGATCCACTGTGTCCGGGAGAATATCCTTTGTTCCCCTCGGTCCTTGTGTCAGCATGGAACCGTTTCCTCCTGTCCGCCATATGCTTCCCGCAGTAAGGAAGCGCGCTTTTCAATATAATGGTCGCATTGATCGAGATAGACCGTGATCTCTTTGGGATTAAAGGAAGCTTTCAAGCGATGCGTCAAAGGTGACACGATCTTGGAAACAGCCGCTCCGCCGATGCCGAGGATGGTCTGCCTTTCCTCCATGATTTGGATATTGTACATGCTCTCCGCTCCCGGTCGACAACAGCCAATATTTTCCAGTTGACCGCTTTGGTACCCTTGTCGGTAAAGATAGTATGGAATCAGTCCCTGGCGTTGGACGGCCCGCATCGCCGCGTCAAACATTCGCCGGACCTCACCGTCCTCCGGAAGAGCGATTTCGTCAAGGTGCAGTTTCAGCCGGGATCCTTTTTTGAGCGCCAGCGAATGAAGCGTGACATCATCGGGGTTCAGGGCGAGGACCCTTGCCATCGTATCGGAAACGTCTTCTTCCGTTTCTCCCGGCAGGCCAATGATGACATCCATATTGATACACGGAATTCCCGCACTCCGCAAATCTCCATACATTTGGAGAATATCCTCCGGCGTATGACAGCGACCGATCCGTTGGAGAGTCCGCTGTTGCATGGTTTGCGGATTGACACTGACACGGCCGGCATGGCATTTTTGAATCGTTCTGATTTTGGCGGCAGACATGGAATCGGGCCGTCCCGCCTCTACGGTGAATTCCTTGATTGCCGGGTGATAAAAGGCTTCGTGGACCGTCTCCAGCATTTCGGCGAAAGCGTCGTCCGGCAAGCTGGTCGGCGTCCCTCCCCCAACATAAATGTTTTGTACTTTGAAGCTGTAACGCCGGATGGCTTCCCGGACTGCCGCAAGATCTTTATGGAATACGGCCATGAATCTCTTCAGGCCACGTTCCGGCGGCAGGACGACCGAGGGAAAGGAACAGTAAAGGCAACGGGACAAGCAAAAGGGAATACCAACATAGACGCTGATATCCTTGGGACCGGACGTT
>JAEEGN010000225.1 GCA_016280345.1 Selenomonadaceae bacterium
AGAAACGAGGGAATGGAAATGAGGATGACGGCGATTGATCGGGGAAACAGACGCGAAAAGCCGCCAGAGAATGTGGTTCCCGGCCGGTTTCCGCTGGTAAAAAAATCCCGGGGCGTCATCCCCGGGATTTTTCTTACCGCCGCAATAGTTCCGCCGCGATCCGGCACGATTCAACCGCCGTGCAGGAAGCCGCGGGCCGGATTTGTCAGCCCCCGATCTTCTCGAAATCCGAGGCCGGATGCTTGCAGATCGGACAGATGAAATCCGCCGGCAGCTCCTCGCCCTCGTATTCATACCCGCAGACCCGGCAGCGCCAGATGGTCTTCCCCGCAGCCGGACGGGCCGCCGGTTTCGGCTTGATATGGGACTGATAGTAAGCGTAGGTCGCCGACGGCGTATCGCTCCAGACGTCCATATCCGTCACCGAAGCCAGGAACAGGGTATGGGTGCCGAGGTCGATCGCCTGCGTAACCCAGCCGGAGATATAGCCGTTCGTTCCCTCGGTGACGGCGAGGGCGCCGCTGGCAACGCGCTTCGTCGCCGAAAAGCCGGCGAATTTGTCCACGTCACGGCCGGACTGGAACCCGAACCGCCGGAACAGGGAGAAGTCCGCCGCCTCGCTGAGAATGGAAACGGTGAACTTTTTCGTCGCCGCCACCAAATCCCGGGTGTAGTTGGCCTTGTTCACGGCGATGGTGATCTGGTTGGGCTCGGACGTGACCTGGGTGACCGTGTTGATGATGCAGCCGTTGTCCTTTTCGCCGGCCGCGGTGAGAACGAAGAGACCGTAGGAGAGATTGTACATGGCTTTCTTGTTCACGGGGCGTCACCTCTTTCTTCGGCAGATGAAAAACTTTTCCTCATTATAGCATACTTTGCCCCGCCCCGGGAGAAAAATGCGCGCGGCGGGCGTTCTTTTCCCGTTCAGCTATCGCCCTTTTGTCGCCGGAGTGCTATAATAGGGTAATAATCCGAAAAAACATATTGGGGGTATGGCTATGAAGCGTCGTGAATTCCTGAAGGCCATGGCCGCCGCCGCGGGGTGGCTCCTCACGGGTGGCGTCGCCGGCTGGCCCGGTCTGGCCGGAGCGGCGAAGCATGGATATTATCACATCGTCTTGTTGAGCGATCTGCATCTTCCCTGGCGGACGAAAAAGTTCCCGACAGAAGCGGACCAGAGTGAAGTCTGGGAGCAGAAGCAGCAGCTTCTCGAAAACCTCGCTTCCTGGGAAGACGTGGACGAGATTGCCATTCTGGGCGATCTGGCGGCCCGCTTCGGCATCGAGGAGGAGTTTGTCTATGTGGACGACTACCTCTCCTGCCTCCACGCGCCCTGGTACGCGGTCGCCGGAAACCACGACTACGCTTACGAGGACGAGCCCACCGAGGAGGGAAAACTGCAGCGCGGAACGCGGGCGACGAAGCAGGCGAAGCTGGCGGCCTTCACGAAGCGGTATCATCTGCCGGACGTTTACTACGCCCGCTCCATCGGCCGTTACCGGCTTCTGTACCTGGCGCCGGACGGATTCGGGCACCACGTGGAGCTTTCGGCGGCGCAGCTTGCCTGGATGGAGCAGGAAATCGCCGCCCATCAGGAAGGGCCGATGCTGTTCTTCTGCCACGCGCCTCTGATGGGGACGCTCCGCAACTACAAGGAGCATATCAATACCCCCGACACCACGGCGCAGCCGGCCGATGCCCTGTCGAAGATTCTCTCCCGTTGCCCCCAGGGCAGCCTCTGGCTCTCCGGGCACACCCACACGCCGCCGAAGAACGACAGCTTCGCCGACGACAGCGTGAACCGCTTCAACGCCAATCTGGTGAACATCCATAACCCGGCGCTGGACAAGCGCCATATCTACACGAACTCCCTCTACCTCTACGGCAGCCGGATACTGGTTCGCACCTACGACCACACGAAAGGCGAGTGGCGGGACGACCTGGAGCGGGTGTACGAATCCTAGCCCCGCAAGGGGATTGCGCGGCTTGATTTCAATACGGCGGGCGCCTGCCTCCCGCCGCCGGTTCCTCCCGGCGGCAAACAGGGCAGAAGACCGCACGGAAAGGAACGAGTGCCAGGTGACGGCAAGGAAACGGCCCGGCGTCAGTCCGGTCAAGGACCCGGAGAAAGCGAAGCAGGAACAAAAGAAAATATCGGACCATATCCGCTGGGGTGTCCTCATCACCTGGCTGCTTTTCGCGCTGCTCACAGGGCGCTATGCCTGGCTCCAGCTGGTGCAGGGCGACGCGCTGGCCGAGCGGGTGCGCCGGGAATCGGGGGAAGCCGAGGTCGTGCAGTCGCCCCGCGGCTCCATTCTCGACCGCAACGGCAAGAAGCTCGCGGTGAGCCTCATCCTGAAGTCTCTCTTCATCGACCCCAACAACGTCGAGGACCCGGATGACGTGGCCGAGAAGCTGGCCCCGCTGATCGGTCTGACGCCGGAGGACATCCTCAAGGACATCGCCCAGGGCGGCGGCTTCGTCTGGGTAAAGCACTTCCTCTCCACCGACGAAGTGCGGGCGGTGCGCCATCTCATCCGCGAGGAAGAGTACAACTGTCTGGGCTTCCAGGAAGAGCCGCGCCGCGTCTATCCCAACGACGAACTGGCGGCGAACGTGCTGGGCTTCGTCGGCGCCGACGACGTTGGCCTTGACGGCATCGAGCAGGCCTTCGACGAAATGATCAAAGGCGGCAAAATGGAAAACTTCATCCAGATGGACAACGCCTCCAGCCAGCCGATCCTCGGCTCGATCTTCGCCAAGCGCCGCTATGACGGCGACCAGTGCAAGACCATCGAGCTCACGATTGACTCGGCCATCCAGTTCCGGGTTGAGGAAGCCATCGAGGAAGCCATGGCGGAGACGAACCCGCTGGCCGTCACCGCGCTGGTCATGCAGCCCAAAACCGGGGAAATCCTGGCGATGGCCTCGCGCCCCTCGTACAACCCCAACCATTTCAGCGACTATCCGATGGAGGACTGGAAGAACCGCAGCGTCTCCTTCATCTACGAGCCCGGTTCCACCTTCAAGTCCATCGTGGCCGCCGCCGCCCTGCAGGAAAAGATCGTCTCTCCCGGCGAGGTCTTCCACGACCCCGGCTACGTCGACGTCTCCGACCGCCGCATCCAGAACTGGAACGGCGAGAGCTTCGGCACCGTCACCTTCGCCGACGTGGTCAAGCAATCGCTGAACACCGGCTTCGCGCTGGTGGGCCTCAACCTCGGCGCCGAGAGGCTGACGCATTACGCCAGGCTCTTCGGCTTCGGCGAAGCCACCGGCATCGAACTGCCCGCCGAGGAATCCGGTCTCCTGTTCGACCCCGACGATATGCGCGAATCCGACATCGCCACCATGTCCATCGGCCAGAGCATCGCCGTGACGCCGCTCCAGCTCATCACCGCCATGTCCGCCATCGCCAACGAGGGAATGCTGATGAAGCCCCATATCGTAAAGGCCATCCGCAACTCCGACGGCTCCATCTATGAGGAAACGAAGCCGGAACCGGTGCGCCAGACCATCGACAGGGAAACCGACAAGGTACTGGTGGACCTCCTGGAGCAGGTCGTCGCCACCGGCGGCGGCGGCAAAGCGAAAGTCAAAGGCTATCGCGTCGCCGGCAAGACCGGCACGGCGGAAAAGGCCCGCACCGACGGCGCCGGCTACATGGAAGGACGCTACATCGCCTCCTTCTGCGGCTTCGCGCCCGTCGAGGACCCTCAGGTCGCGGTACTCGTCATCATTGACGACCCTTCGGGCATGTTCTACGGCGGTCAGATCGCGGCGCCGGTGGCCAGCCGCATCTTCACCGACCTTTTCCGCTACCTCCAGATCGAGCCCTCCAGCGATCCTCTGGACGGCCAGATTCCCGTGGCGCCCACGGCCAGCACGTCCACTGAGGGAAAAACCATCGTCCCCAGCGTTCTGGGCCTCGACGCCACGGAAGCGACGCTGACGCTGCAGGCCGCCGGCCTCCGGATTCATCCCGACGGACGCGGTACCGCCGTGAGCCAGGCCATCGAGCCCAACACCGTCGTCTCCCGGGGCACCGAAGTCGTCGTCCACTTCTCACCCTAGCGACGCCCCGGCGAAGCCCTGCGAAAAAGAAGAACATCGCCTGAAATATCAAAAGCACCCCGCTGGCCGCGAGGTGCTTTTTTTCTGTGGCCGGATGGGACAGGCGCGGGCACGATGGGAGCGGGAACGCCGGATTGCCTGGTTGCGGGGGAAGAACCGTTGCGCGCAATATGGATTTTCAACAATCTCCGGCCGGAGGCAGATTTATCGTATCATGCTTTTTGACGGCAAAGGTGGCTTGGGAAGCGCCAACGCAATCTTCCAGGAAAAAGCACGCCCCCCGAAGCGAAGGGCGTGCCAGTAAAACGCGCCGCGACCGTCAGGCGGGGCGCTCTTCTTTCAGGTAGCAGTACCAATAGACGACGCCGACGCAGATGGCGCCGCCGATGATGTTGCCCAGGGTGACGGGCAGGAGGTTGACGAGGAAGAAGGCTTCCGGCGTCACGGCGGCGGGGTTCACGCCGGCGGCGGTGGCCGCGGCCAGATAGGCGGGGCTGGCTTTGGCGAAGAGGCCGGCGCCGATGAAGTACATATTGGCCACGCTGTGCTCGAAGCCGCAGAGGACGAACATCATGACCGGGAACCAGATGCCGGCGATCTTGCCCACGACGTCTTTGGCGGCGAAGGAGATCCAGACGGCGATGCAGACGAGGAAGTTGCAGAGGATGCCCCGGATCAGCGCGTCGCTGAAGGTCAGGGCGCATTTGCCGGCGGCGGTGCCGATCATGGCGGCGGCCAGAGCGCTCCCGAACAGGCCCGGCAGATGGCTGAAGACGACGCCGGCCGCCACCAGGAGGCCGCCGATCAGGTTGCCCAGATAGACGAGGCCCCAGTTCCGCAGCATGGCCCCGGCGGAGATCCGCCCCGAGAGCAGCGGGATGACCAAAAGGCAGTTCCCGGTGAAAAGTTCGCTGCCCGCCAAAAGGACCATGACGAGGCCGCCGGGAAAGACGCAGGCGCCGGCGAATTTCGCCACCGAGGGAGCGGCGATGGAGGCGGAGACCGTAGTGGAGGCGATGCCGCCCATGGCGATGAAGGCGCCCGCCAGGACGGCGAGCAGCAGAGCGCGGAGCGCCGGCAGACGGGTTTTGGCCTCGCCCGCCGCCAGATAGTTTTTCGCGACTTCCGGGGGAGAAAAGAAGTTCATGGGATTTCCTCCTCAGTTTCGGAATTTTGTTTCCCGTTTTCTGGTATATTCGCTGCCGGAGGAATTTTTCCTGCCGCCGTCCCCCGGTTCCCGTGGAAATGCCGGGAACGCCCGCGAAATAAGCGATTGGAGGGTCCGGGCGGTTCCTTCGTTCCGTCCTTTTCCCGGAAAAAAAGAGCGTTTTGTCTTTCCCGCGGCACAAACTCTTTCGCGTTGCGGCATTTTTTCTCGCTTTTTGCATTGCGCGAAGCGCCGCTATGATGTACTATAATAAGAGCGAAATTCTGATCTTCAGGGATGCCGCCGGGAAAAAAACCCGCAGCGGCGCACCTTTGCCGGAAATGGGGATGGGACTATGACCGTGATGAAATGGATGAAACGGGCTCTCTGGGGCGGGAGTCTCTGTCTGGCGGCGTTGCTGTCGCTGCCCGGGTCGGCGTACGCGTACTACGAGTCGGACGATCTGAACTCGGATATCGAGGTTCTGGACTATATCGAGAACAACCGCCGCAACGCCCGTGAGAACCGGCTGACGCCCGACCAGATCCAGCTGGCGAAGGATATTGAGGTCATGCAGAAGAACGTGTCGGGGCCCATCGACCCGCAGCGCCTGCCGGTGGCCATCGAGGGCGATGATATGTTCTACGACCAGAACACCGGCGACGTCTATGCCAAGGGCTCGGTGCGCATCACCCGGCTCGACGCCAAACGATTCGAGACGGCGGAGGCCCGGGGCAACCTGACGAAGCAGGAGGTCCAGATCGACGGGCAGGCCCGGATGACGCAGATGACCGAGAAGCAGCCCCACGCCATGCTGGACGGTTACCGCATCGTCTATAACTACGGGACGCAGCAGGGGAAGATGGAGGACGTGAAGGGGAAGTACGGTCCCTTCTATATCGCCGGGAAGCGCATTGAGCTTTTCCCGGATAAGGTGCTGATCTACGACGGCTACGAGACGAAGTGCGGCGCCAAGCTGCCCGACTACCGGGTGAGCGGCGACTTCATCGAGATTTATCCCGGCAAGGAAATGCTGGTCCATGAGGCGAAGTTCTGGATCAAGAACAAGATCATCTTCACCAAGAAGCTGCACCGCTCCGATCTCAGCAAGACGGAGAAGCGGCCCGTATATCCGCGCATCGGCTATGACAGCGATGACGGTGCCTGGATCGCCCAGCGGTTCTCCTACGATCTGGCGCCCCGGGTCGAGGCCTACGCCAACCTCAAATATTACAGCCGCATCAACGCCAAGAACATCTTCGGCATCGACTGGGCCAACGGCGGCAACTTTTTATCCGTGCAGTACGGCCATTACCACGACAGCGATAACCGGTGGATCAAGAAAAAGCCCACGTTCATCTACCAGTACAACAACCGCCTGGGCCACTGGCCTTTCAGCTACCAGTTCCGCGCCGAGGCCGGCCGCTGGAAGAAAGGCTTCGAGAGTACCCATCAGGAGTACAAGTTCAATCTCTGGCGCGATCCCATCAATTTCGACCGCAACTGGCACCTGCTGCTGGGCGTCGGCTACGAGATCATCAAGGAGTCCTACGACCACTCCCGCGTCAATGGTCTGACCTTCGACGCCACGCTGCTCCGGGATATGGGGCCGGACGTGACGGCGTACGTCGGCTATCACTACTCGAAGGCGACGACGCAGAATTCCCTCTTTGACTACAATCTGGACGACTACTCCAAGAAGCTCTCTTTCGGCATTTCCTGGGCCTTCACCGACCGCGACCGCATCGTCATCGGTCAGGCTTACGATGCCGCCAAGGGGCGTCAGGAAGACGTCGATTACTACTGGTTCCACGATATGCACTGCGCCCAGACGATTCTCCGCTACCGGGCCAAGCGCAATTCCTGGCACTTCTCGCTGCAGTTCACGCCGTGGTGAAAAGGGAGAACGCGATGACATTGACAGAGGAACGGCTGGCGTTGCTGGACCGCCTGCAGGGGCGGCGCATCCTGGTGGTCGGCGACATGATCGCCGACGTCTATCTCGACGGCCGCATTGAGCGCATCTCGCGGGAGGCCCCGGTGCTGGTGCTGCAGCACGTCGGGGAGCGCGTCGTGGCCGGCGGCGCCGCCAACGTGGTGAACAACGTGGCGACGCTGGGCGGCCGGGCGCTGGCGGTGGGCATCGTCGGTGAGGACACGACGGCGGCGGGGCTCCGGGCCATCCTGGAGAAGAACGGCGCCGCGACGGACGGCCTCATCGGCGACGCGGCCCGGCCCACGACCTCCAAGACCCGTATCATCGCCGGCGGCCGCGAAACGGTGAGCCAGCAGATCGTGCGGGTGGACCGGGAAAGCCGGGAACCGCTGGCCCCGGAGAAGGAAGCGGCGCTCTGGCGCTACGTCGAAAGCGAACTGCCCGCCCTTGACGGGCTCGTCATTTCCGACTATGGCGGCGCGGTCGTCACCGGGGACCTGCGCCGGAAAATCCTCGACGCCGCCCGGGCGCGGGGCGTCGTGACCATCGTGGACTCGCGCTACGCCATCCGCCAGTACGCCGGCGTCGATTTCGTCAAGCAGAACGATACCGAGCTGGCCGCCGCCATGGGGCAGAAGTTCCGCACCGAGGACGACCTGCGGCAGGCGGGGCGGGCGCTGCTGGCGGCGCTGGACGCCCGGGGCGTGCTGGTGACCCGCGGCGAGAAGGGCATGACCCTCTTCGAGGCCGACGGCGCCGTCACCGATATCCCGGTGGCGGACAAGAGCGAGGTCTATGACGTGTCCGGCGCCGGCGATACCTGCGTGGCCGCCGTCATCCTGTCCCTGGCGGCCAAAGCCTCACCGCGGCAGGCGGCCTGGCTTTCCAACGTCGCCTCCGGCATCGCCGTCCGCAAGATGGGCACCGCCACCGTGAGCCGGCAGGAACTGGCGGCAACGCTGCGGAAGCTCGCGGCCGCCGGCGTCGAATGACGCCGCTCCTCAAACGATAACCCTGGAGGGAAAGCCCATGCTGATTTCCCGCGACCATATCGAAGCCTACTGTGAAATCCTGCGGGCCGGCAGCCGGCGCATCGTCTTCACCAACGGCTGCTTCGACATCCTGCACGCCGGCCACGTGCGCTATCTGGCGGCGGCCCGGGCCGAGGGCGACGTCCTGATCGTCGGCCTCAACAGCGACGATTCGGTGCGCCGTCTCAAGGGACCGTCGCGGCCGGTGAACCCGGAGGCGGACCGGGCCGAGGTTCTGGGCGCCCTGCGCGCCGTGGACGCGGTGACGATTTTCGACGAACCCACCGCCGCCGAGCTCATCGCGCTGGTAAAGCCGGCCGTTTACGTCAAGGGCGGCGACTATACGCTGGAGACGCTGCCCGAAGCGGCTGTCGTCCAACGGTACGGCGGCCGCGTCGCCTTCATCGACCTGGTGGAGGGCCGCTCCACCACGAAAATCATCGACCGGATCCGGGAACGCTGACGCCCCTGCCCAATCTTCCAGCAAACAGCAGAAAGAAGAAGCCATGAACATCCTGATCATCAAGCTCAGCGCCATCGGCGACGTCATTCACGCCCTGCCGGTTTCCCACGCCATCAAAGAGACCTTCCCCGAGGCCCGGACCGCCTGGGTCGTGGAGCCGCCGGCCCGGGAGCTTCTCGAAGGCAATCCTTACATTGATGACGTCATTCTGTTTGAGAAGAAGAGATTCAAGGAATCCCTGGGCGGCTTCCTGCAAAACTTCGGTCCTTTCCGCCGCCGGCTCCGGGCCGGCCATTTCGATACCGCGCTGGACCTCCAGGGCCTCGGGAAGTCCGCGGCCATCGCCTGGTTTTCCGGGGCAAAGCGGCGGCTCGGCACCTGCAATATGCGGGAGCTCTCCGACCGGATCAGCCGCCCGGTCACAGGTCCCAATGCCAAAGGCCATATCGTCGAACGCTATCTGGACGTAGCCCGGGCCATCGGCTGCCGCGTGGACAAGGTGGTCTTTCCCCTCGTCCTTTCCCGGCAGGAGCAGGCGCTGGCCGCCAGGATCCGGGAACAGGGCGGCGTCCCCGCCGGCGCCCGCTACGTCGTCCTCGCCCCCGGGGCCAACTGGCCCAACAAGCGCTGGCCCGCGAAATCCTACGCCGCCCTCGCCGACTGGCTCTACGACCGGAAGCTCATTCCCGTCTTCGTCGGCGGCGGCGCCGTCGACGAGAACCTGGCCGCCGAGATTGAAGCCCAGGCGAAGCTGCCGCCGGTGAACCTCATCGGCCGCACCAGCCTCCGGCAGCTTGCCGCCATCCTCCGGGACGCCTGCGCCGTCGTCGGCGGCGATACCGGCCCGGTGCACCTCGCCGCCGGCCTCGGCGTTCCCACCGTCATGCTCATGGGCCCCACCGACGCCAACCGCAACGGTCCTTACGGTCAGACGGACAACGCCATCGAGGTCAGCCGTCCCTGCCGCTGGTGCTGGAAGCGCGCCTGCCCCAAGGGCCTCGATTGCCTGGCCTCGATCCCGGTGGACGCGGTCACGGAAAAGCTCGCCTCGCTGAAGCTGAAGGATTGACGGTTTTCTTCTCCGTTTCCCGCTTCCGCCGGGAAAATATGAGACGAATGGTTCAAAACGCGAAAAAATCCCCCCTGCGGGGAACAAAAAAATACACTTTCCTTTGACAATCCCGCTCTCATACTCTATAATAGAGTCCAAGCTGGTACTTTAGGGAAAGGAAGTGGGCTTATGGATATGAGCATCGCGGCTCTCAGTGTCGATATGCACCAGGCGCAGACAATGCAGGCTCTGGGATTGAAGACAATGGAAGCGGCGCTCGAGATGTCGTCCGAAGGAATGGCAGACCTGCTCGAAATCGCCGGAAGCCTTGACCCGAACCTGGGGCAACTGGTCGATGTGTCCGCTTGACGGACGAATGTTTTAACGAAAAGGTGAGGGGATTTATTTCATGGAGTTCCAAGACAAAACGTTGGTATGCAAAGACTGTGGCAAAGAGTTCATCTTTAGCGCAGGCGAACAGGAATTTTACGCGGAGAAGGGCTTTGAGAACGAGCCGGTCCGTTGCCGCGACTGCCGCGACAAGCGCCGCCGGGACCGCGACGGCGGAGCGCGGGGGGAGCGCCAGATGTACACGGTCGTGTGCGCTGAGTGCGGCCGCGAGACGCAGGTGCCGTTTGAGCCGAAGGATGAACGCCCTGTCTATTGCCGCGATTGCTTCAACAAGCGGAGAGGTATGTACTGACGCTTTTGTCATTCCATACGCAGATTCGTCCAACCGAAAAGCCCGGAACGTTCCGGGCTTTTCTTCTAGGTAAAGTTCCACACACATCACTGCTGAATCCAGAAAAGGGGTAATAACAATGAAGAAACTCATGCTCATCTGTATGGCGGCGCTGCTCTCTCTGGCCGTACTGGCGTCCGGCTGCGGCGGCGACGGCGGCAAGAAGCCGGCTTCTTCCGGCGGCTCCGGCGACGCGGCGAAAGTCCTGCGCATCGGCACCAACGCCGACTTCGCGCCATTTGAGTTCCAGGATATCAACGGCAAGGAATACGAGGGCTTCGACATGGATCTCGTGCGGGCCATCGCCAAGGAAATGGGCTACAAGGCCGACATCCAGAACATCAACTTCGACGGGCTGATCCCGGCGCTGGAGTCGGGCAACCTCGACATCATCATCTCGGGCATGACCATCAACGACGAGCGCAAGCAGAAGGTGGACTTCTCCGACCCGTACTACAAGTCGGGCCTGACCATCATCACCAAGAAAGACAATACCGACATCAAGAAGTTCTCCGACCTCGCCGGCAAGAAAGTCGCCGTCCAGATCGGCACCACCAGCGCCAAGGAACTCCGCAAGATCAAGGGCGTCGATATCAAGGAGCTCAACAGCTCCGCCGACACCTTCATGGAGCTCAAGGCAGGCGGCGTTGACGCCGTCGTCAACGACCGGCCG
>JAEEGN010000226.1 GCA_016280345.1 Selenomonadaceae bacterium
AGGAGATCAAGATTTTCCATACGGGGTATTCCTCTTCCATCGTCGAGAGCAAGACACGGCGCAATCTGGAAATCCTGCTGACGGAGCAGGCGAGACGGGGGGAGCAGCCGACAGATTCGTTCTATCTGGCGGATTGCTACGTCGGTCTCCACGATTATGAGAAAGCAGTCTATTATGCCCGGAAAACGATTGAGGATGATGTGAAGTTCCTGGGGATGTCGAACCGGCCGTATCTCATCCTGATTCGTTGCCTTATTCTCTTGAAACGTCCGATTCCGGAAGTGAAGGAAGCGATTGCCAAAGCGAAGGAGCGATTTCCCACCATGCCGGAGTTCCCCATGCTGGCCGGCATCGGTGCCTGGCAGGAGAAGGATTACCTCCGGGCGGAGCGGGAACTTTCCGAAGGCATGGCACTTTATCGGAAGATGAAGGAAAAACCGTTGGAGGATATGTATCTTGGCGACCAGTCTACGAACCTTGTGCCGGATGTGCTTTGGCATCTGGGGTGTCTGGCGATGTTGCGGGAAGATGGGGAAACGGCGCTGACGTTCTTCACGGATGGTCTGCGCCTTGACCGTTACAATGACAATCTCCTGGCGAAAGTCTGCCAGCTTTTGGCCTCAAAGCCCGTGGCAGAAGCAATCGAGTATCTGAACCATATTTATGATAAAAAGGTTGAAGCGGAATTCCTGGCCCGCAAATTGGCCGGGACCCCGCTCAAACCCGCCTGCCTTTACTACGAGAGGCAGGCGGGCAAGCGGCTGTTCTCTGACTTTGAGCAGTATCAATATGCGGGACGATTCGGTCCGGCCGCCTTGGAAGCTTTGGCAGAAGCGGGAAGTTTGACGCGGCTGGCCCGTTTGATTCGGGAACGGCTTCCCGGCCGCTGCGGGGAATTCGATGTCCTTTTGCCTCCGGACGTTGTTGTGACGGAGGATGAAGAGCGATGCCAGGAGCGGTTGGCAGAGGCACTGCGTTAATGGATGAGAGTCCGGAAAGAGAAGAGGCGTGCGATGACTACGAGGGATAGGAGCGACGAACTGCGGCAAACGATATACGACGCTCTGGCCCGGCATGCGTATGAAGCGGCCCGGACGGCGATAGAAGCGTTTCGTCCCGGACATGAGATTGAAGCCCAGGAACTTCTCGCCAGTACTTTTATCGAGGAAGGGGATGGTCTGCGGGCGACAGCCGCGACGAAGGAATTGGAGCGTCTGGCGCCAGGCAGTGTTTATGCCGGGTATCTTTCCGCCCGGGCGGCTTTTCTCCAGGGAAGCCGACGGGCGGTCGCAGAGTCTCTGGAATCTTTGCTGGCGGAGAAAAGAACGATTGCTCCAGTCTATCAGGAAAAGATATACAATCTTCTCGGACAGTGCTATCGTTTCTTCGGAGAATGCGAGAAAAGCGCGCAGTGCTATCGGAAGGCAGCACAGGCTGCGGATTCTCTGGAACTGAAAGCGCTGGAGTACAGCGATTACCTTTTCAACTGCCATTACCTTCCGGCCGGGATCGCGGAAAAGCGGCGGCAACGCGCTGCCGGATATGATGCGCTTTTTCGCGACGTACCACGCTTCCTGCCGCGCTGGCGGACGGCGGAGAAAAAAATTCGTCTGGGCTATATTTCGCCCGATTTCCGCAATCATGTGGTGTTGCGTTTCTGCTACGTCCTGTTAACGCGCTATGACCGGGAGCGCTTCGAGGTTTTCGCTTATGCGAATTGCCCGGAAGATGCGTATAGTCAGAAACTTGCCGAGAAAGCGGATGCCTGGAGGAACATCCGCAGCCTATCGGCGGAAGAGGCAGCCCGGCTGATTTACGAGGACGGAGTAGATATCCTGGTCGATCTGGCCGGCCATACCAGAGGAAATTCCCTGCCTGTTCTGGCGTACAAACCGGCTCCGGTACAGGTATCGGGCATAGGGTATTTTGCTTCCACCGGACTTTCAGCGGTGGATTATTTCATCGGTGACCCGTATCTTGACGATGCGCTTACCGCCGGAGAATTCACGGAAAAGATGCTGCTCCTTCCAGCCAGCCATTTTTGCTATACACCGTTAGGAAAGGAGCCGCTTCCGGCCGAAGCACCCTGTCAGCGCAACGGGTATGTGACTTTTGGCAGCTTCAACAACTTCTCCAAAGTCAATGACGAGGTACTTCTGGTATGGCGCGATATTCTGCGGGCCGTACCGGGATCCCGGTTGTTGCTCAAAGCAGGTATCTTCGATTATGAAGATGGCCGCTCGGCGGTCCGGGATCGTCTGGCGCGGTTGGGCTTCGACTCGGAACGGGTCGAGACGCGGGGAGAGACCCGAGAATATTTGAATGAATATGCGGACGTTGATATTGCCCTCGATACGTTCCCCTACCCGGGAGGCGGAACGACCTGCGATGCGCTGTATATGGGAGTGCCGGTGGTGACGCTGGTGGATGACAGCCACGGCGGACGCTTCGGCGCGAGTCTGCTTCACAATATCGGTTTGGGCGAGCTGGTGACGGCTTCCCGGGAGGATTACGTCGCCCGGGCGGTGGGACTGGCGCAAGACAGGGATTTGATCGAGCTCTTGCATCGTGATTTGCGGGGGATGATGCAGCATTCGCCGCTGATGGACCGGGACGGCTATCTGCACGGGATTGAGGAAGCGTATCGCGGGATATGGCACGCCTACTGCGACGGCCAGAAAGCGCCCGGGTATCGTGAAGTGCGGACGCTTACCGCTCGTCTCGATTCTTTCCAGACCGCCGGGGACGAGAAACAAGCGTTGGCCGCCGCGGACCATATACTGGCAGCAAAGCCGGCCAACCGGCCCCTGCTGGAAAAGCTGGCGGAGACCTATATCGACGCGAAGGACGAAATGGCCGAAGCGGCGGTCAGGGCGCTGGGGGTCGATGAGAAGCCGTACGGGTACGGATTCTTTCTCGAAGCCAACGTTGCCGCCTTGAAGAAGGATGACGAAAAGGCGGCGTCTCTCGCGAAAAAAGCCCTGGAAAAAGGCGATCTTCTTCCCTGGCAGACGGGAGCAACTCATCATCTTCTGGCGGAGCTTTACAAAGCGCACGGCAATCCCCGGCAGGCGGCGGAGGAGTACCTGCAGTCAAGCCGAAGTACGGACCATGATTTTACCAGACTGGCGGATTACAGCAACTATCTGCTGACACGCCATTTCATTTCCCTCTCCGCCGGGGATCATCTGGCGGCGGCCAGGGGTTACGGGGCGCTTTTGGCAGACACGCCGCGCTTTTCTCACGACCGGGCACGCCATCAGCACGACAAGCTTCGCCTGGGTTATATCTCGCCCGATTTCTGCCGTCATATCGTTGCCTGCTTCAGTCAGGCGTTTTTCCAGGCGGCGGACCGGGAGCGGTTTGAGGTCTTCGGTTACGCGAAATGCCGGGAGGATTGGGTGAGTCGTGATTTCGCGGCGGCAGCGGACCAGTGGAGAAATATCAGGGCGCTTTCGAACAAGGACGCCGCGGAACTCATTTTCCGGGATGAGATCGATATCCTTGTCGATCTGTCCGGCCATACGGCGGACAACGCTCTGCCGATTCTGGCCTATAAGCCGGCGCCGGTCATCCTCTCCGGCGTTGGGTATTTCGATACGACCGGTCTGGAAACGGTGGACTATTTCCTGACCGACCAGTATACGGCGCTGCCGGGAGCGGAAAGGCATTTCCGAGAGAGGCTCATACGATTGCCACACAGCCATCTTTGCTATACGCCTCTTTCAGAGGTATCGCAACAAGTCTCGCCCCCGCCGTTTTCCCGGAATGGTTTTGTTGTCTTCGGCAGCCTGAATCAATACAATAAGCTGACGGAGCCAGTACTGGCTGCCTGGGCAGAAATCCTGCGACGTCTGCCGGAATCGAGGCTGTTCCTCAAGGCAAGCACCTTCGATGAACCGGCTCGTTGTCAGGAGATTCAGTCCCGGCTGGAAGGTCTGGGATTCCCGATGGACCGGGTTGACTTTGAAGGCTATACCCACGAGTATTTCAGAGCCTACGACAGAATCGATATCGCCCTTGACAGCTTTCCTTATCCGGGCGGAGGGACAACCTGCGACGCGCTTTACATGGGGGTTCCGGTGATATCCCTATACGGGGAAAAACACCATGAGCGGTTTGGCCTGAGCCTTCTGACGAACCTTGGACTGAGCGAGCTGGCGGTTTCCTCCTGGGAGGAATACACGGACCGGGCGGTAGGACTGGCCCGCGACGCGGAACTACTGGCCGCCCTGCGCCGGGAACTGCGGCCGATGATGCGGCGTTCACCGGTAATGGACATGACGCTCTATATGCGTGATCTGGAAGACGTCTATCGCGCGATATGGCGCGACTGGTATGCCGGGTAATCCCCCTGATAATTATCGGATTCTTCCTGTTGCTTCTGAGCGCGGGTCTGATTTTGGGTTTTTCCCGGGAAAAATCTGTCGTCAAAAAAGGATTTTGGTCTTTCATGTCGAATAGTTCCAAATGATACCGGAGGGAGGAATTGTCATCATGAAACGTTTTTTTTTGGCCGGAGCCTTATCGCTTTTACTATTGCCGGGCATCGCTCTGGCCGGTCCGGGCAGTGTTGAAGGACATATCAGGCTGGCACCCCGTCCGGGGCTGACGACCATGGGAATGGCCAATGGCGATACGGGATTTGGTGTGCCACTGACCGGCAAGCAGGAAAGGATCAACCGGGACACGAAGCTGCACCTTATCGGGCAGGAAATCAATATGTCCCGTCTGACTCCGGACGAAATCGAGAAGTGGTACAAGCAGGGAGAGCCGCCGGCGGGCCGCCCCATTTTCATCACCACGACGAAGGAAGATGGCACTTACGGATTCGCCAATGTTCCGCCCGGACGCTACTATCTTATCATTGTTGCCGGTCAGATGGATCCGGTGGGGAACAATAATGTGACCCGGACGGTATTGGGGGAGAAGCTGTCGAAATATCTTCCGAACTGGGATCAGTTTGCGGTTTACAACATCGGCTTGAACAGTGCCACAATCCATGAGGTAACGGTAACTGACGATACGGCGACGAAGTTTGACTTTGATTTCGGGGTATCGGGAATCTCAAATAAATAATCGGAAGGTATCAATCCATTAAAAAAAGCCTCGCATCCGCGAGGCTTTTTTGATGGATATTGCGCAAAGGAAGGGGACAAGGCAACCGACAGAAACGCGATCCGTCATCATATTTTCATCCGGCGTCACCAGCGTTCCGGGAGGCGTGGGGGCCTTTTTCCCGGGCGACCGAAAGCATCAGCTTGATGCGGTTTTCCTGGTTCACCTCACTGGTGCCGGCATCGCAATCCAGGGCGATGATGTTGCTGTCGGGATAACGGTTGCGAAGAGCGTGCATAACGCCCTTGCCGGTAATGTGGTTAGGCAGACAGCCGAAGGGCTGGAGGCAGATGACGTTCGGCACGCCGGCCTCCACCAGTTCCATCATCTCGCCGGTCAGGAACCAGCCTTCGCCGGCCATGTTCCCCAGTGAGACCTGCCGGGCAGCAAGGGTTGCCAGTTCCTTGATATTCGCCGGCGGCGCGAATCGACGGCTCTTGGCGAGAGCCTTGACTGCCGGGCGGCGGAAGAATTCCAGCACCTGAATCGACATTTCCGCTTTCAGCTTGTTGAGATAGCTGCCATCGAGAAGGCTATGCTTGACGATATCATCATAGGCGATGTACTCCATGAAATTCAGGAGGTCCGGCATGACGACCTCGGCGCCTTCGGCGGCCAGCAGTTCCTCCAGATGGTTGTTGGCGACCGGATGGTACTTTACCAGGATTTCCCCTACAATACCAACCCGTGGCTTCCATAAGTCTTCGTGGATGGGAAGCTCGTCGAATTCCTCCACGATTGCCTGGATATTCTGCCGGAACCGGAAATAATTTCCCCGCCTGATTTCGTTCTTGACGCGGACCATCCATTTGGCGAGGAGCCGTTGCGCGGAGCCGGGCATCTTCTCATAGGGCTGGACGCGATTCCTTACCCGTGTCAGGAGGTCGCCATAGACAAGGCTTTTCGTCACGTCAGCGGAGCAACCATGTGTCAGCACGAAAGCGTCCGTCTCGCTGGGCCGGCCGACACAGGCGAAAACCGGCACCTGAGGATAGCCGGCGTCCTTCAGGGCCTCACGCATTAAGTTCAGGTAGTTCGTTGCCCGGCATGCTCCACAGGTCTGGAACATCATGATTGCCGTGTGGTCAGGATCAGCGGCGCCGGACCGGAGCACGGACAGGAGCTGACCAATCACGACAATGGCTGGATAGCACATATCGTTGTTGATGTAACGCAGGCCGAGATCGATGGCGCCGCGCTCCGGCATATCCGGTATCACCAGATTGTAGCCGTGCTTTTGCAGCGTCGTCTCGATCAGTTCGAACTGGATGGGGGCCATTTGCGGCGCCAGAATGGTATGCGTCTTGCGGCAGGCTTCCGTAAAGCGCGGCCGCTCAATCACGACCGGCGTCTCGCAGGGGACTGCCTGCCGCCTGGCCAGCGCCGCAATCAGCGAGCGGATACGGATGCGGGCCGCGCCGAGGTTCGATACCTCGTCCAGTTTGATAAGCGTATAGAGACGGTGGTGGCGCTCCAGGATAGAGCGGACCTCACCGGTGGTGATGGCGTCCAGTCCGCAGCCGAATGAACTGAACTGGATCAGCGTGATGTTGTCATGTTCCGCCGCATAGCTCGCCGCATGGTACAAGCGGGCGTGGTAACTCCACTGGTTCACGACGGTAAGCACGTTGTCCTTCACCGGCTGGTGGTACACCATATCCTCCGACAGAACCGGCAGGCCGTAGGACTGGATCAGCTCCGGTATCCCATGATTGATCTCCGGATCGATATGATAGGGACGCCCCGCCAGCAGGACGGCTGGCAGATGCTCCCGCTCGATGCGTTCCAGTATTTTTTCGCCGTAACTTCGGACATCCTTTTTGTAGTGTTCCAGCTCGATATAGGCAGCCTCCACCGCCGCCTCAATCTCGCTGCGGGCCAGCCCTTCACCCGCCAGTTCCTCCGCCAGCCGTTTCGCGAGGCGCTTGGGGTGATTCAGCGGCAAAAAGGGCTGAAGGAAAGTAACGTCCTTTTCCTTCAGGATATCCATATTGCCGCGGATATTCTCGGCATAGGAGGCAACAACGGGACAATTGTAATGGTTGTCCGCCGGGGCAGCTTCATCGACGATGTTGTAAGGGATACAGGGATAGAAGATTTTTCGGACGCCCTTCTGCACGAGGTCCATGATATGACCGTGAACCAGTTTCGCCGGGTAGCAAAGGGAGTCAGAAGGGACGGTGGCCATGCCCTGATAATATGTCTGGGCCGTGGAATCTCCCGACAACACGACCTCATACCCCAGCATGGTAAAGAAGGTGAACCAGAACGGATAGTCTTCGTACATATTCAGCACGCGGGGTATGCCGATCTGTCCCCGGGCCGGATGCGCCAGCGGGCGGTAGTAGTCAAAAAGACGGCGGTATTTGTATTCGTAGATGTTCGGCGCCTTGTCCTGTGACTTCTTGCCGCCTATGCCGCGTTCGCAGCGATTGCCGGTGAAATAGCGTCCGCCGTCGGAAAAGGTGGAGGCCGTGATCAGGCAGCGATTGCCGCAGCCCTGGCAACGATAGGAGCGCGTCTTCACGGAAAAGTCTTTCAGCCTGGAGGCGGACAAAAGAGACGATTGTTCCCGGCCCGATTCCAGCGCCAGTATGGCTGCGCCATAGGCCCCCATGAGCCCGGCGATGTCAGGCCGGATGACGTCGCGGTGCAGAAGAATCTCCATGGCCCGGAGCACCGCGTCGTTGTAAAACGTGCCGCCCTGAACCACGATATGGTCGCCCAGCGAGGCCACATCCCGGAGCTGCATGACCTTGAAAAGCGCGTTCTTGATGACAGAGAGCGCGATGCCGGCGGAAATGTCGCTGACGGAAGCGCCCTCCTTCTGCGCTTGCTTGACACGGGAATTCATGAACACGGTGCAGCGGGTGCCAAGGTCCACCGGTTCCCGTGAGTCAATGGCCCGGGCCGCAAATTCACCCGGCGTCAGATTCAACCCCTGGGCAAAATTCTGGATGAAGGAGCCGCAGCCCGCCGAGCAGGCTTCATTCAGCGTGATGCTTCCGATGTTGCCGTGTTCGACGAAGAAGCACTTCATGTCCTGCCCGCCGATGTCAAGGACGAAGGAAACCTCGGGGCAGAATTCCTGCGCCGCCCGGAGATGGGCGAAGGTCTCCACCTCACCGCCGTCGGCGTGGATGGCCGCTTTGACGATATCTTCCCCGTAGCCCGTCGTCATTACCGCGGCTACATACTGTCCCGGTCGCAGCGCCGCGTAAAAGCGCTTCAGTTCCTCGATGACGGAGCCCAGAGGTGAGCCGCCATTGACGCCGTAGGCTGTGTAGAGCAACTCCTTGTTCCGGCCGATAGCGGCCAGCTTCGTTGTCGTCGAGCCGGCGTCGATACCGAGATAGAGGGCCCCCCGGTAAGCAGAAATATCGCCGCGCCGCACCCGATCACGGTCGTGGCGCGCCTTGAAAATGCGGTATTCCTCCGCGTCATGGAAGAGCACGAAGGTTGAAGACCGCGTTTCCATCACCGCTTCCTGCCGCACTTTCTCAATACTCTGAGCCAGGTGACAAAAGTCAATCTCCTTGCTTTCCTCCGAGAGTGCTGCTCCCATGGCTACGAAGAAGCAGCCGTCCTTTACCGGCACGATCTCGTCCGGTGTCAATTTCAGCGTCTCGATGAATCGCTGCCGAAGTGCCGACAGGAAATAGAGCGGGCCGCCCAGAAAAGCGATATGGCCGGCGATGGGACGCCCCTGGGCCAGGTTGCTGATGGTCTGGTTCACCACCGCCTGGAAGATGGACAGCGCGATATCGGCTTTAGCGACGCCGTCGTTCACCAGCGCCTGAATATCCGTTTTGGCGAATACACCGCAGCGGGAAGCGATGGTATAGATCTGCCGCCCTTTTTCCGCCAGCGCGTTGAGACCGGGGGCGTCCGTGGAGAGCAGTGCCGCCATATGATCGATGAAGGAGCCGGTGCCGCCGGCACAAACGCCATTCATGCGCTGCTCCGACGCCTGTCCGAAATACGTGATCTTGGCGTCCTCACCGCCCAGTTCCACCGCCGTATCCGTCTCCGGGATCAGCGACCGCACCGCCGAGGCGCAGGCAATAACCTCCTGCACGAAAGGCAGACCAACCCGCTGGGCCACGCCCATGCCGGCAGATCCCGTCAAGGCAAAAGAAAAGCTCTGCTGCCCAACGACCTCGCGCAACTTGGAGAGATTCTCGTGCAACGCCTTGCTGATTTCAGAGAAATGCCGGGCGTAGGTCTTATAGACAATTTCCTTCGCCTGGTTCAGCACCACGACCTTGATGGTCGTAGAACCGATATCGATGCCCACATTCAAAACGGAATTCATACGATTATTCGCACCACCCGGAAAGGGAATAGGGGAGGGGGGCGTACCCCCGCGGTTAATTGTCATTATATCACATCATCGACAATTGGAAAGAAAAACATGACGAAAAAAGGAAAATTTTCATAATTATTCCAATCGTAGTCATTCAGTATTCCACCGACATGAGGTACAGCCCGGCTGCCGGGGCAGTGGCACCGGCCTGGTGGCGGTCGCCGGCGGCGAGGATGACGGCGAAATCCGCTGGCGTTATCACGGCCCGACCGACGTTCACCAGCGTGCCCACGATATTCCGTACCATGTGGTAGAGAAAGCCGTCCGCCCGGAAAGTCAGCCGGATCTCGTCTTCTTCGCGTCGCACTTCAGCCATGTCCATCGTCCGTACCGGGCTCATGGGGGCGCCGCCCGCCGCCCGGAACGACGAAAAATCATGCCGCCCCAGGAGCGTTTTCGCTGCCTCCGCCAGCGCCTCCGTATCCAAAGGCTGGTGGATATGCCAGGTGTAGTTCCGCCGAAAAGGGTCCGGCGTCTCCCGCTGGAGGATTCTATAGAGATACGTCTTCCGCCGGGCACTGTGCAGGGCGCTGAAGTCCCGCGTCGCCTCCGTCGCCTCTGTCACCGAGATATCCGGCGGCAGGAGACCGTTCGCGGCCCTTGCCACGCGGTCGATGGGGATACTGCCGTCGGTGAAGAAATTCACTACCTGACCGTAGGCATGGACACCCGCGTCCGTGCGTCCCGCCGCCGCCAGCTCAATCGCATCGCCAAAGATTTGCCCCAGTACCCGCTCCAGTACGTTTTGCACCGCCTTGATTGGCGGCGTCTGACGCTGGAAACCATGATAGCCCGAACCATCATAGGAAACCGTGAGGCGGATGTTCCGCTTTCGCGCCTTCATCTCCGCCTTGTGCTCCGGGCGCATCAGATTCCACTCCATTTCAAAGCGCCCAGCGTCGCCAGGAACAGGACGACAAAAATTGTCGCAGCGTAATCCGGCCGGCCGATTTTCATTTCCTTCATGCGCGTACGTCCGTTGCCGCCACGATAACAGCGGGCTTCCATCGCCATCGCCAGTTCGTCGGCCCGGCGAAACGCGGAAATGAAAAGCGGAACCAAAATCGGCGTCAGGCTGTAAAGCCGCCGGAAGAAATTGCCCGAGGTAAAATCCGCCCCCCGCGCTTGCTGCGCCTTCATGATCTTGTCGGTTTCCTCAATCAGCGTCGGTACGAAGCGCAAGGCAATCGTCATCATCATCGCCAGCTCGTGCGCCGGCACCCCAAAGCACCGCAAGGGGCGGAGCAGCCGTTCCAAAGCGTCCGTGAGCATCAAAGGCGACGTGGTGAAGGTCAGGAGCGACGAGAGAAGGATGAGCAGCACAAGCCGCAGGCACAGAAATAATCCCTTCACCAATCCCTCCCAGGTCAGGTCAAAAATCCAAACCCGCGCGATCACTTCGCCCGGTGTTCCGCCAAGATGCATGAGGAACGTGAAAGCGAGGAGCCACCAGAGCGGCCGGACCGACTTGAAGAGCAGCGTCATCGGCACTGTCGAAGCTGCCGCGAGACAGAGCGTCAGTCCCGTCAGCGCAGCATAGGCGCCCGGCGTGTCAAAGGCAAAAATGGCTACGATGAGCGCGAAGAGCAGCACGATCTTCACCCGGGGATCGAGACGGTGCAGGAAAGACGTCCCCGGAAAATACTGCCCGATGGTGATATCCGTCAGCATGGCCGCCCGCCTCCCTTCCGTCTTGCCGTCAGCGCTTTTTGAATGTGCGCCGCCGCCTCCTCGGCCGAGAATGCCGCCGCGTCAACCGCCAGCCCTGCAGCCTGAAGTTTCATCAACAGTGACACGGACTCTGGAGGCGCCAATCCCGCCGCGGTGATTTCCTGCTTGGCGAAGAACGCCTCCCGCGGCGGCGCGTCGAGAAGCACGCGGCCGTCGTGCAGGAACACGACCCGGTCCGCGAGACAGGCGATATCCGCCATATCGTGGGACACGAAGACGATGGTCAGCTTCTTCTCGCGATGGAGCCGCCGAATGCGTCGGAGAATGGACGCTCTGAGACGCGGATCAAGGCCCGCCGCCGGCTCATCCAGTATGAGATACTTCGGCTCCAATGCCAGGACACCGGCAATGGCCACCCGGCGCTTCTGTCCGCCGCTGAGCTGGAAAGGAGAGCGGTCCTTGTATGTTTCGTAGTCCAACTCGACAAATTCCATCGCTGCCCGGACGCGTCGTTCGATTTCCTCCGGAGGAAGCTCCTGGTTCCTGGGCCCGAAGGCGATATCCGCCGCCACCGTCTCCTCGAAAAGTTGATGCTCCGGGTACTGGAACACCATTCCCACCTTGCGACGGGCCGTCTTTGCCTCTTTGCCCTTCGCCGACAGATCGGCACCGTCCACCAAGACCGCCCCGGAGGATGGGTGTAAAAGCCCGGAGAGAAGCTGCACCAGCGTGGACTTGCCCGAGCCGGTATGGCCGGCCAGCGCCGTAAGGCTCCCCTCGCGGATTGTCAGCGATACGTCGGAAAGCGCCGTCCGCTCGAAAGGCGTTTTAGGCATATAGGTATAGGACACGTTCTTCAACTCGATGGGCATAGCGCTTTCACCAAATCTTCCTCCGTCATGATATCCTCTGGCAGGCGGACGCCCTTTTGCCGGAGACGGCAAGCCACGTCTGCCGCCAGCGGCACGTCCAGTCCCAGGCGTTTCAGAGTCTCCACCTGGGGGAACACGCTCCGCGGTGGTCCCATGAGCGCGACGCGACCGTTTTCCATGGCGATGACCCGATCCGCCGCCGCTGCTTCCTCCATGTAGTGGGTGATATAAACGACAGTGATGCCGCTCTCGTCGTGCAGCCGTTTCACCGTCGCCAGCACCTCCTGCCGGCCGGCGGGGTCAAGCATCGCCGTCGGCTCGTCCATCACCAGGCACCGGGTACGCATGGCCAGCGCCCCGGCAATCGCCACCCGCTGCTTCTGCCCGCCGGACAGGAGATGCGGTTCGAATTGACGGAACTCCGTCATGCGGACCGCCGCCAGCGCCTCCTCCACCCGCCGCCGTATCTCCGGCGGATCGACGCCCAGATTCTCCGGCCCGAAAGCCACGTCGTCCTCCACGACGGCGGCGATGATTTGGTTGTCGGGATTTTGGAACACCATGCCCACTGTCTGCCGGATATCCCAGAGACGGCTCCCGTCGCGGGTATCAATGCCATTCACCCGGACGACGCCCGCCGTCGGCAGGAGAATCGCGTTCAGATGCTTCGCCAGCGTCGATTTTCCTGAGCCGTTCGCGCCAATTACCGCGACGAATTCGCCCTCCTCCACGGTGAGGTCGATGCCGTCCAGCGCCTTTTCCTCATTGTCCTGCCCCGCGTGATAGATATGCGTGAGGCCCTCGATTTCGATGAAAGCCAAAAAACCATCCCCCGGAAGGCGCATCACGGCTGGCAACAGCGTCTTCCCCAACATAAATAAGGGCGCCGCCCTCGCGGCGCTTGTTTTTCATATGTGTATTATACCATCACATAACGTCATAAACAAGAATAGTATTGGCACGTTGGGAGAAATACGAGAGCATTTCTTTTGTCCATTCAATGAAAAATCTAGTACCAATTACTCATTTTTGCTCAAAAATCATCATTTCGTTTAAGAAAATAGAAAATCCTGCGATATAATAGATGAGCAGGGGGATACCCTGCGCAGAATCAGTCATTATTTGTGCGGTTACGGACAACCGCATGTACATTCAAGGAAAGGGTGCATGAACATGGCAATGGTCATCAAGAACAATCAGTCCGCAACGAATACCCTGAACACGGTAAACAAGAACAACAAGGCGTTGGGGAAGAGCCTGAAGAAACTCTCCTCCGGCATGCGGATCAATGACGCTGGTGACGACGCCTCCGGGTATGCCATCTCGGAGCGGATGCGGACGCAGATCGGCTCCCTTGGCCAGGATGACAAGAACGCCCAGAACGGCAACGCCATGCTTCAGGTCGCTTCGGGGGCGGTGGACAGCACCGTCGAGGTTCTGCGTACCCTGAAGGAGAAGCTCATCAACGCCGCCAACGACACGAACACCGACGCCGACCGTCAGACGCTCCAGCGCGAGTTCGACCAGATGGTGGATCAGATTGACGACAACGCTAATACTACCTATAACGGCATGATGCTGATTGACGGCTCGAAGAATAAGATGGTCATTGATCCGGGAACGCATACTAGCTTGACGAACATGAGTCTTCATGAGGATACTGATGAAGATACTAGGCTTGTTGATTTAAAAGATAAGACCGGCAATAGTTTAGGAATATTAAGCACAGACTCGGTCACGGTTTCGTATGTCAAGCAAGGGGAAACTCATGTTGTTACTACTCCTGTTACATATCTAAATAATCGTGGGAAGACAAGATTCCATACAATTACGAGTTTATTTGACGAAGTACAAAAACAAATTGGTGGCACACCTGATTTAGGACTAAAAACGCCTGTTAGTGATATTATTGGGACTGACGCAACGGGAAATCCTGTTTATACGCCGGACAACAAGAAAGCGGTAACTTTTATCGCTGATGAGCCAGGTACTGAGGGGCAGATTTCCGGTCTGACGATTTCCATCACCGATAAGCATGGCCAGTTCCGTCGCACGGCCAATACGGTTCTTGATAATTTCGAGGAGACGGTCCGGGCCGAAAATCCCTCGCCGGACAATTCCATCGTCCTTCATACCGGCACCAAGGCGAATCAGGCCGTCAAGGTTCCCCTGACCGATATGCGCTCGGTGGCACTGGGGCTGAAATCGACGAGTGGCAAGACGCTGAATATCTCCACCCAGAAGAACGCCAACGCCGCTATCAACGTGGTGGAAACAGCCCTGCAAAAAGCTCTCGACCAACAGACGCTGATCGGCGCTGTTGGTATGCGTCTCGGTTTTACGCGCGCCAACATCAACACCGCCGAGGAGAATACCCAGGCCAGCGAGAGCGTCATCCGTGACGCCGACATGGCGGCGGAAATGACGGAGTACACGAAGAACAATGTGCTCCAGCAGGCCAGCCAGTCTATGCTGGCCCAGGCCAACTCCAACTCCAGCCAGGTTCTGAGTCTCCTGCAGTAAATCTTTCGCAAACCAATCAAACCCCTTCCTGGCCTTTCACCGGAAGGGGTTTTCGTTATAATGCCATAAATCATATTTTCTCCGAAGGAGAAAAATCACTTTAGCCAGCATTTCAACAAGGCGTGCGGTCGGAGGGAGATTTAAACTCCCTCCGACCTCCGATATACACCCTCGCTTTTAGAGGCGGGGGACATCTCAGCCTTGTTATAAATTCGCCACGAATCATGACAGAAGATTTTTCACAGCGTAATGGTCTTTGATATAAAAGTTCAAATAGTCAAACTATACATTTAATACGAGAGCCCAAAACATTGATATACCGGGATTTATCCGTTTTTTGTCCGGCTTATTCCGGGTTTTTCTACTGAACAAAACGCTTGTCATACTGTCAAATAACAACCTGAATCCCTTGAATTTCGCCCATCGCAAATGTCTCATATTGCTCAAAGAAGAAAACTTAATCCCCCCTCCGGGAGGGGCGTGATATGCCACTGGCATATCACAGGGGGAGCAAGCGGCACTTCGCATTGCGTAAAGCCGAAGATTTTCGCGAAAATGACGACTTACGCAGTTTTATCATGGCGTGCCCTTCCCTCTGCCCTTCGGGCCGCGACATGCCAATGGCATGTCGCAGGGGAAGAAAGTGGGACGAACTTTACGGATTCCGGTATCAGACATGACAAAAGCGCCCTGCAAACGGGGCGCTTTTGTCATGGGCGGAAGTGCTGGGCGGCGGAATCTTTGACGCCAAGATAGTTTTTGAGCGATTCCTGCAGCAGATGGGAATAATTCACCTTTTCTTTGCGGGCAAGGATATCTAGCCAGCGCGGAATCGTTACCGTCTTATTCGTGGATTTGTTGAGCATCTTTTCGCGGAAGGGAGGCATCCAGGCCTCGATCATGGCAATGGTTTCCCCGGGTCCGGGCTTTACCTCTGCCACGGGGGACGGCTCCGGAATCGTTTCCCCATCTTCTTCCATGCCATACAGGTGAAGCTGGAGGGCTTCTTTGGCATGACGAAAAGCCATTTCCATCGTATCAGCGCAGGGGAGACAGCCGGGTAAATCCGGGAAATGAATGGAAATACCGTCCTCTCCGACATGGAAAACCGCAGGAAAAAAATAATTGTCCTTCATTTGCAAGCCCTCCGTCTATGGGACAGGCAGAACGTCATGAAAAAACAATACCCGACTGTTCGGATATACGTTTCAAAGTGTCAATAGGAATATCTTTGACCGGGTGGGTAACGGTAACGCGCCCTTTCTTTGTTGGATGTTTGAACTGGTGATGATCGCCAATGCAATGTACTTCGTACCAGCCATCCGCTTTAAGCTGCTTTATGATTTCTCTCGACGAGTAGCTTTTCATGGCGCTTCCTCCTGTAGTCATCATAGCAAATATAATTATAAGTGTCAATGCGATTTGCCGACGTGTTATTCGGTATGAAATCTTGAGGCACGCCGCTCTCTTTTCCTCCTCCTCTTCACACATCTTGTGCCACGGCGGGTAGTGCGGGGCAAGATGTATGGAGGGGCTTATTTTTTCGCGTTTTTTAACCGTTTTTTAACATGAAAACGCTTGCCAAAGCAACCCCGCCCGGCTATAATGAGACTAGGATAGTGTCATTGTGGGAAAGTCTGCCCATTTTCCCCATCTTTCATAGGAGTGAAAGGCCATGAAAACGAGATCAAGGAAAGAACTCCTGGCACGCCGCGTCAGTATCGCCCTGATGGCCGGCGCTTTTAGCATCATCCCGCACCTGGGATATACTATGCCCTCCGGCGGGGAGGTACTCTCGAAAATCACCCCGGCCGGCGGTGGGGCGCCTGTGGATTCAGCTGCGATTTCATCGAACGGGAACACCATGAACATCACCGCCACGCAGCAGAACAATGTCATTGCGTGGCAGGATTTCTCCGTCAAAAGCGATGAGCACGTCATTTTTGACGGCGGTGTTACTGCGGGTGAAAATGCCCATAACTATCTGAATCTCGTGGCCGGAAAAGGCTCCTCTTTCATTGATGGCGAAATCAAGGGCGGCAATAATGTCTATCTCGTGAATCCCAATGGCGTTATCCTGGGCGAGACGGCGAAAGTAGAGGTGGGGAATCTCTATGTCTCCACGCAGGACACCACGGCCCTGATCCAGAACTATGCCGGCGGGGCGCAATGGAATGGTGACAGCCCTCTGTCGTCTTCTGGCGTTACGGATGTGGTGAACCTCGTTAATCCCACGGAAGGCTATGTCAAGGCCAATTCCGTTACCGTCAATGGCAATAATATCCGCTTCACGAATACGGAGAGTATTCAGGTTGCGGATGGTGGAGCGGTAAATCTCAACGCCACCGGGTACGTTCATATCGGCTATGAGGAAGGACGTGCCAATTATGCCAATCCGCTAAAGACTGAAGCGGCTTCGACAAAGGGCTGGAAAGTAAATAATCTTCAGGCAACCGCAGCCAATGATTATATGCTGGTCAGCAATTTTGATGACTTAAAAGCCATGGAATCCACTGGCAATTATATGCTGGAAAAGGATATAACAGCTGGGGCTTTTACGCCGATTTCTGATTTCTCTGGGAATTTCGACGGTAATTTTAAAACGATTTCCGGGTTGAATATCAGTCAAGATGGAAATGTCGGATTATTTAGCAAGGTAAATGGTAAGACAAGTACAAGCCGTATCGAGAATGTTGGCTTTGTGAACCCTAAAATTGAATCTGAATCCGATGGTTATGCAGGATGTGTAGCTGGTGTTGCGGAAAATGTTTTGATCCAAAATGTCTATCACTATGGGAGAGGTAGTTCTTATTATATTTATGGAGGAACAAATAAAGCTGGAGGTATTGTTGGTGAAGCAAAAAACAATACGTCAGTTTATAATTGTTTTAACGATGGTGCTGTTGATGATAATGCCGGAATTATTGGGAGAATAACGTCTTCTAATGTCCATGTTCATGATGTTTATAATGTCAATAGCTCTACGCCTTTCGGTATTGTCGCACAAACAAGCTATGAAGCAGCAACTGGCAAAGCCGATGTCACAAGGACTTACTCTGTCACAAAGCTGTTTGGCACTGCGGCTGCAGGAAATCTGAATGAAACTGCATGTTATGGCAATGTAACCACTTCAACGGATTTCTCTGGCTTCGGCAACGCTATCAGCGACAAAGGCGGGGCCAATACGACCTGGCGGGCTTTGCCGGGGAGGACGCCGGTGCTTACGGCCTTCTTCCAGGGCAAGGTGGCGGTAGGGTATGACTATGACCACGCGAAGGAAGGCGTGGACTCCAGCACTTATCATAGCGGCACCAAACTGATGTCGGACGCCAGCCCCTCGTTGGTCTATAACGGCGGTACTCTGGCGCTGGACAACGTCCAGATATCGGGCGGAAAAGCGGAATCGGTGACGCAGAGCACGACTAACGTCAAGAACGCGGGGACGTACCATCTTTTCACCACGAAAAACGACGAGACGAGAACAGGACTGCCCCTTTACGACATTGTGGGCGGTGATTTCATAATCACGAAGCGCTCCCTGGTCGGTGATTCTTCGGGACTTAGTACGCAACTGGTCAAGGAATATGACGGCACCTCAAATCTGATTTCCACTACGACAGAAGGGTATCTGGATATTCCAGCTTCGGGCGATACAGGAATAATTCCTGACGATACCGTTCAAGTGACCAGTGGCTCAATAACCGGGCATTATTATGATTTTGCCAGTGAAAGCGAATATGTAAGCTATCGAAATAATGCCAGCGAATTGCAAAGGCATGAGGTAAAAAATGCTACGGAAAACTTGGCAGCTGTAATTGATTTGGGCAGCGGTACAAGTATTACTCTTGACACTGAGTCGGCGAAAAATTATGAATTTGAGCTGGCACCGGTTGATGGGAAAAACTATATTTATGCGACAGGTGCCATCACGCCACGCCAGATCGAACTGGTACTTAAGACCCCTACGGGTATCAATAAGACCTACGACAGCGATTCGTCGGCCAAAGGCGCCTATGCGCCGGCGGCGAATGTCAGGCTGAATCTGTCCACGGCGGATAGCGCTGTCATTTCGGGCGATGGTCTTACCGCGCCGACGCTTGCCTTTGCGTCCGGCGCGGCGGGGACGTATCTCGCCGGCGAGACAGCAGCCACGGACGCGAACCGCAACGCGGCGAATGACTCCTATGTGAATGGCGCGGGCGCACCCTACGATGTGCAATATACCGGTTTTCAGGTCAATGGTTTTGACGCGCTGGCGGCAACGGGGAACTATGCCCTGGTGGCAAAGGAAGACATCCGGGGCGGTCGGAGTGAATACACGCGGGTGGATTTGGATCAGGCGGCCGCCGGGACGCTGGAACTCTGGGGCACGGGCAATATCCTCCGCAAGCAGCTGGCGGCGGAAAATCTGACCTGGAAATGGACGACCGATGCCAATAACATCACGAAGGTCTATGACGGAAACTATAACGTGGCCGGGACGACCGCCGGCGGTACCGCGGTAACCGCGAATACCTATCTGACCGGCCTGGCCGTGAACCTCGGCGGGACGACGCCGGAACCCATTACGGGCATTGATGCCGGTGATATTACCGCGTCCTATGCGTCCTCGAACAGCGGTAATTCAACCGCGCAGACGGTCACATTCACGGTCGATCTCCACAACGCCGGAACCTCGCTGAAAAACTACGAGATTTCCGGCATGAGCGGCACCACGGTCAGCAACAACACCAAGACCGGTACGATTACGCCGAAAATGCTGACGGCGGCGTATCAGTCGGCGTCGAAGGTATATGATTCATCGACGAATGTGGTGGACGCGAACGGAACCGCGCTCACCGGTGAAAACATTGTGAATCTTACCGGTTTTCTCGATGCTGACGTGGCGAAAGTTGAGAACGTCAGCACGGCGGCTTACACGGACAAGAACGCCGGGACGAACAAGAGCATTAGATATAGCGTCGCGCTTGGAACGACGGACGAGGGCGCGGGCTTCGATTTGTCGAACTACAGTATTGCTGGTTCGGCTCTTTCAGCTGCCGTTCCAGTTACCGTCGAGAACAAGGGGACGATTACGGCGCGCCAGCTGACGCTGACTGTGCCCCAGGCGCTTGCTGATACAGAGTACAACGGACAGGCGACGCGGACGGTCAATCTGGCGCTGAGTGACGGCGCAAATAACGCTGTGCTGCATCGTGACCAGCCGACGGCGACGGACACGCTGGCGCTGACGGCAAACTACGGCGACGCGGATGTGTCGCGCAGCGGCAATACCATCAACGCGAAGAATGTCACTTTCTCGAATATCCAGGACGCTTTCAAGGCTTCGCTCAAAGCGGCGGAGCAGGCGAATGCGCTCACGAACTACATTATTGTCGATTCCGCGAACAGCACGGGCAAAATCACGCCGGTGGAAATCAGTGCCTCTACGGTCCACTGGAAGGATGGCATTGGCAGTATCGACAAGATCTATGATACGACGGCGGATGCGACGCTGCCGGCGGACAGTCTTGAATTTGACAATGCTGTCGCGCAGACAGAACTGGCGCTCTCGTCAAGCGGCGCGTATTACTATACGGCTGGAGATGTGAACCAGGCCCGGCAGAGCGACGTCGGTAATTACAACATCAAACTGGGGACGCTTTCCGTTGTCGATACGACGGGACAGAATTTCAATAACTATGATGTCACACTGACTTCGGAACAATTGGCCTCTTCTGGCCCGGCGCTTACCGGATCCATCACGCCGCGAACAATCAACGTGTCTCTTTCGGGGGTTCCGACAGACGGTATCAATAAGACGTATGATACGTATATTGCAGTTAATGACCCCAATCTGGTCAAGGGATATGTAACGCATGACACAGCTTCGGCTGCGGAGGCAGCGGCAGGGACGGCCACGACCGGCATTATCGGTAATGACGCCGTAACGGTTTATGTTGATACACCAACTTATGCGGATGCTAATGCGAATACGACAAACGATAATCCGACTGGGACCAAAACTGTCACATTTGCTCTCTCGTTGACCGGCACGGCAAAGAATAACTATTTGCTGAAAACGGTCACGATGGATAATCCGGCGACTACTGCCACGCTAACAGCCGAGGGAAATATCTTCAAGCGCGGCGTCAATGTCGTTTTTCAGGATGGCAAGAGTACGGGAATCAACAAGACGTATGAAGGTTATCAGAATACCGGACTGGGAACGGATGCGAACGGCTATGACTGGACGGATTATGGTTCCAGTCTTGCCTTGGATACCACGGTGGGAGCTACGACAGGAAACCTCAATGGGAACAATTTGACGCTGAATGTCGCGAACGCGACCGGGAATTACTATGCGAGTAATACCTCGACCTCGGCTTCCGGCCACGCCGGGGAAAATCTGGACGTTCGGTACACAGGCTATACGTTGGGCGGTACGGCTGCGGGGAATTACTATATCATCAATGACACGCTTCACGGTACTGGTACGATTGCCAAGAAGGTCATCAGCGGCAATACGATTGGCGTGCAGAATGGAGCGGTGGGTACGATTACCACTCCTGGAATCACGAAGGTTTATGACGGCACGACGGCGGCTGATCTCACGAACAAGACACTGACCTCGACGGGGTTTGTTGCGAACGATACCGTGACGCTAACGGCGACGGCAGGGCAGTATAACGCGGCGACGGTCGCGGACGCCAATACAGTAACATATTCCGGCGTAACGCTTGGCGGTGCGTCGGCGGGGGATTATGCCTTTACAGAGTACAAAGGCACAGGCGCGATTACCAAGAAAGATCTCACACTGACATTTGGCGACGCGACGAAGGTCTATGATGGAAATAAAAACGCGACAACGAGCGGGGCGAAAAACCTGTCCGGAATTGTGTCGGGAGAAACGATAGATATCAATTCTTTTGACGCGACAGGCGTTGCCACCACCGGATATAAGGGAACCTACAATGACAAGGACGTTTTGGACGCGGATACGGTCACCTATACGGGGATTCGCCTTACCGGCAATACTTTGGATAACTACCGGCTGGTGAACGGTAGCGGAACGGCGCTGGCAGGTGATAATGAAACCGGCTACACAACGACAGGCAGAGGTACGATTACCCCGGCGCCGCTTACGCTGACGCTGGGCGAAGCGAAGAAGGTGTACGACGGGAATCAGGTTTATGGCCTTGGGAGCTATAAGGCTGATGGCACGGCGGTAACGAGGACGGCTTCCATTTCCGGCGCGCTTTACGGTGATACTGTTACACTGTCTACTGGAACCGGAGGCCTGACAGGCGCGTTCAACGATTCGAACGCGGGGACCGAAAAGACCATTACCTATTCAGGATTGAATCTTCTCGGAGCGGATAGGGGCAATTATCAGCTTGTGAATGTTGACGGATCGGCTACGTCGGTTTCCGGCAACAACAGAACCGGTTACACGGCGACGGGTACCGGCACGATCACGAAGCGGCCGCTGAATGGTTCCGGCAATTTGACGATTACCATCCGAAGCCCGGAAAAGACATACGACGCTACGAAAGCGGTTACTCACAATGGTTCTGCCTCCATGGACGAAGTAAAGAATTATGTCACTTATGTCGGTAGTACCGTTGGCACGACACTTAACTTGACAAGTGATATTGCCGTTACAAATGCGTCTTATGATACGAAAGACGCCGGGAACAGCAAGACAGCGACGTTCACGTTGCAGGTCGATCCCACGAATTATGATGTTACTGGGTTGCCCGACGCGAATGCCACGGCGGGGACATTCACCTGGACGAAAACGGGCTCGATAGCCAAAAAGCTGTTGACAGTCAATCTGCCGGACGCGTCTGTCATCACCAAGACGTATGACGGCACTGCGGATGTCGAACAGAACGTCAAATCTCTGGTGACGGTGAGCGGCCTCATTGACAGCGGCACGGCGCTGAATACGTCGGGCATTACTGCGGCCTATGCGGATAGTGCCCCTGGTGCCAATGACGCGAAGAACGCCGGGGGTAACAAGACGGTCAATTATGCGGGCCTCGTGCTGTCGGGTGCTGACGCGGTGAACTATACGTTTGATAATACGAACCCGGCGAATGTTGCTTTCGCGACGACGGGAACGGGTACGATTACCAGGAAGGATTTGACGCTGACGTTTGGCGACGCGACAAAGGTGTACGACGGGAACACGAACGCGCCGACAAGCGGGACAGCCAATCTGAGCGGCAAGGTGGACGGAGATGCCGTAGCCTTGATTGGTTATGACGCAACCGGTACGGCTGCCACCGGTTATAAGGGAACGTATGATTCCCAAAACGTGACGGAGGCGACAACTGTCACCTATACGGCCATCAAGCTGACGGGCGACGACGCGGGCAATTACCGGCTCGTTGACGCTACCAACACGGCGCTTTCCGGTGACGAAACAAATGGCTACCAGACGACTGGCGCGGGTACGATTACGGCGAAGCAGATTACGGCGTCACTGGATCATGCCACTGATATCAATAAGGCATATGACGGCTCGGCTTCGGATACGGTGCGGGTCACGACGGTTGCTGAAGCCGCCGGAAAGAATATCAAGTTGGTTGCCGGTACCTTGACGAATGACGAGGTCGCTTCCCTGCAACTTGATATTACACGAACATACAAAGATATTACAACCGGGCAGGAAGTCAGGGACGCCATGGACGAAAGCGCGACGACGCCACTTCTGGGTGTGGACTATGTGCTGAAGTGGAACAACGCGAACTATGAGTTGGTGCCGGTGACGCTCAGCGGTACCGGCAAGATCACGAAGCGGAGGCTGTCGACGGCTGGCGTGGCGCCGGATGCGACGAAGGTGTATGACGGTACGACGGATCTCACCAATGATTCGCTGAAGAACCTTACCGGCGGCTTCATGGACGATGTCTTTACCGCTGACTACGAGAACAAGAAGTCCATTCTCACGGTGGCGGGAACGTATGACGATGTAAACGCGGCGGACAGCGCGTACAGCGATACGCTAAAAGCTCATACGGTGGATTATACGCTGACGCTGGCGAAGAACAACTCCTATGGCCAGTCGAATTATCAGTTCGATAATGGCACGGATACATGGGTGAAACAGGGTACTGGTACGATTGAGCGGGCGACGCTGCGGTATGCCACGACGCCGACGGAGATGACGGCGGGCGGCACAGTACCGGCGATTACCGGGACGTATAAGAGCGGTCTGGCAGCGGCGGACGCGGCAATGCGGGACGATGTCGAGGCGGCGACGGTGACGTTCACCCCGGTAGGCCTCAACCGCAATACGCCGGGCACCTACCAGGTGGCGGGGCGATACGTGGATGAGAACGGCGTTTCCCACCCGTACTTTAATGAGAACTACGCGATTGCCGGAACGAACTTCACGGTGAAGGAACGGCCGGTCACGCCCGACCCCGATCCGGATCCGTACTATCCGGATCCGGAGCCGTATAACCCGCCGGTGAATCCGGGCGGGAATACCCCCGGCGGCAATACTCCCGGTGGAAACCCGAATCCGAACCCGAATCCGGGTGGCAATGTGACCCCGGGCGGGAATGTAACGCCCGGTGGCAATGTAATACCCGGCACGAATCCGGGCGGCGGTACGAACGGCGGTTCTTCCAATGTTACTCCGTCGGGCTCGGGCACGAACGGCGGGGGATCCGGGAATACGCCGGGGGGCACCGTCCTGCCGGGCGGTATCGTGATTCCGGGATCAGGCGGCGGCGCGTCGGGTACCGACCGTTCCGCGGCGGAAAATAACGGCACGGCGACGGTGATGTCAGACCTCACGACGGTCGATACGAAGTTCGTTCCGGATGATAAGGCGTATGCGCGGATTTCTCACGATGCGAATACGGAGCGTTTCACCTTTGAATCGAATATCGGCATCCAGTATCAGGATACCGGGGTGAATATTTCGGATGTGGATCGCTCGGCCATCGGACTGGAGAGCGTCGGCGCGGCGGTGAATCTCGACGGCGTGCAGACGGGCTTCAAGGGCGTGATTGGTGTCTCGACGAAGGGGACCGGCGTGAATGTCGGCGACGAGGCTCTGCTGGCGGCAGCGACCGCGGCGGAGGCGGATAATCCGTCAGAGACGGCGGCATTGCCCGGGGAGACAGAGGAACCCGCTCCGACGACGGGTATTGGTCTGGAGCGCTGGGTTGCCCTGATGTCGGACGGCAGCCGGCCGGTAGAGATCGCGGGCGAGACGATGGATCCTTTTGATGAAAACGATACCGACGCGGCCCAGGCGACGATGACGCAGATGGCGACGCCGACGGGTCTCATCCGCATCAATTCGCAGGATGAGGACGAGGAGGAGCAGGAGCGACGCAACCGCGAGGCAATCGTAGCTGAGGCTTCCACGGACGACACGGCGCGGATCGGCATTGAAACGGTGGGCCGTGGTGTGAATCTGCAAGCGGTTTCCTGACGACAGGAGCTTTGAGGAGTGAAAATAACCCTTTTCAAGGGATAAAAGGGAGAACCGAGGATGAGGCTTTTCAGTTATCGAACGCTGGCGCAGGCTATCACGATGACGGTATTGGCCGGGACGTTCGCGGGAACGGCTTTGGCGGCGACTTCGCTGCCGGAGCCGGGGGGCGAGGTGAAGGAACAGCTCCCGCAGCCCGGAGCGGAAGTGGAGAGCAATCTGCCGCCGCCGCCACCGGAGACGACGGAAACGAAGTTCACGGTAAAATCGGTTGACCTCATGGCGCCTGAGCTTAAAGTGAACAAGGAGGCGCTGACGAAGATTCTGGAGCCGGCGCTGAACCGCGAAGTGACGTTGGCGGAGTTTAACGAAATTATCGACCAGCTTACGGTATATTGCCGGCAGCACGGCTATCCGGCGGCGGCGGCGTATCTGCCGGCGCAGGACAGCGTGAACGGCGCGGTGACGATCAATATCATTCCCGGCCGGTACGGGAAGGTCATCATCGAGAACCACAGCAAATTGAAGGAAGATATCATCCAGGGGTTCCTGAACGGGCTGAAGCAGGGTTCGATCATTCGCACGAAGGGACTGGAGACGGCGCTCTACGAGATCAGTGAGCTTTCCGGCACGAAGGCGGTGGGCGTACTGAGTCCGGGAGAGTCTTTCGGTTCCAGCGATCTGACGGTCCGGGTGGAGGACGGCAAGCTGTCGAATACGGTGCTCTATACGGAGAACTACGGCAGCCGGTCGTCGGGACGTTACCGTTACGGCCTTCAGGAAACGCTGTACAACGTCGGCGGGACCGGCGGCAAACTGAACGTGGGCGGACTGATTTCGAACAATCATCTGCACAATTACTATCTGAACTATGAGACGCTGATTGGCCGCAGCGGGGCTACGCTGGGGCTGGGCGTCAGCCGGATGGACTATGAGCTGGGCGGTGCGGCGCAGGAGTTTGGCGCCAACGGCGTAGCGAATACGCTGAGCCTGTTCGGCTCGACACCGCTCTACCACATGACGGACCGCCGGCTGAAGGTGACTTACGGGCTGGATTTCCGGCGGATGAAAGACGATTATAGCAAGTATTCGATTCTCGACCGCAAGAAGCATTCGGAGGTCGCCCACGTGGGCATCGAGGGTTCCGAGAAGCATCCGGGCTCGCTGCTGAACTACGACGCGACGCTCTATGTGGGGCGTCATCATAACGATTCGTCGTCATATGGCGGCAAGATTCTGGACGATCTCAGCGATACGCAGGGAACGTTCACGAAGCTGGTGGCGGATGTGACCGGCGTACAATCGCTGGGGCACCGCGCCGACGTGATGGTGAAGCTCCAGGGGCAGGCGGCAAGTCGTAATCTCGACAGTTCGGAGCAGATTTACCTGGGCGGCGCCAACGGCGTGCGGGCGTATCCGCAGGGCGAAGGCTCCGGTGACAAAGGCTTCCTGGGAACAGCGGAGTTCCGATTCTATACGAATCTGCCGGGCCTGGTGCTGAGCGCCTACCTCGATGCCGGCCATGTGGCGGGCCGCGGTGACGGAACGCTCAACGGCGAGACGCTGAAGGGCTGGGGCCTGGGAATCAGCTACTCGAAGCCGAACGACTGGTTCGCCCGCTTCGACTATGCCCGTCGCATCGGCAGCGATCCGAACATGAGCAGCGATGCCAGGAGCAAGCAGAGAATGTGGTTTATCCTGGGCAAGATTTGGTAACGCGAACGAAAAAGAAAGCGCCTCGCGGAAACGGGGCGCTCCTTTTTTGATGTTTTTCCGGGATTCATTCGGAGGTGGCGGCGGTTGCGCTGGCGGGGCAATCTGTTTTTGCTTTTGGCGGCATTCCTCTGGGGGACGACGTTTGTGGCCCAATCTTTGGGCATGGAGCGGATAGGGCCTTTCACTTATATGGCGGCACGGTTCTTCCTCGGCGCGGCGGCGCTTTTCGCGCTCTGGCTCTATACGCGGGAGGAACGGATGAGGGCGCGGGCCGCAGGTCAATACGCCGGCGGCTGGCGTCCGGGATTCGCGGCGGGGGGCATCATGTTCGCGGCGGCGGCGCTGCAGCAGTATGGCCTGCAATACACTACGGTGGGCAAGGCTTCGTTTCTGACCTGTCTCTATCTGGTTTTCGTGCCGCTGGCCGGCGTGTTCCTGCGCCAGCGTTTGCAGACGACGCATATCGCCGGCTCGGTACTGGCACTGGCGGGGCTTTACTTTCTCTGCGTGAAGGAGGGGCTGACGCTGGGCTCTGGCGATCAGATCGTGCTGGCCTGCGCTTTCTTCTGGACGGGACATATTCTGTTTATCGGTCGTTACGCGGCGCGGGCCGATGTGATTGAGATGTCGCTGGCGCAGGTGATCGCGACAATGCTGCTGAGTTTTTTGGCGGCACTGGCCTTTGAGACCTGGGTGTGGGCGGACGTACTGGGAGCCTGGGTGGCGATTGCTTACGGCGGAATCCTCTCTACCGGCGTCGCGTTTACGTTGCAGAGCGTGGGGCAGAAGTACGCAGCCCCGGCCCCGGCCGCTATCCTCATGAGCCTGGAGTCGGTCTTCGGGGCGTTGGCGGGATGGATTGTGCTGGGGCAGGCGCTCTCGCCGCGGGAGATTCTGGGCTGCGTACTGATGGGCGCCGGTATGTTGGCCTCGCAGGCTGATGTGCTGGCGGGAAACAAACAGAATTCAAAATGAATGGTGCTATAATAAAGAGCCGGCTCTTGTAATGAATGAGCTGGCTCTTTATAATATCTGTGGAACGTTATCGTCATACCTGGCGAAGCCGTAAACGCTTTGGAAAACCGTTTCGGACAAGGTCAATTCATCTGATCGGCCTGACGGAGCAGGAGGAGCTCCGGCGGGTCATCGCCGGCGGCGGGGGCGTGGTGCCGGACAGTGAGTGCGGCTTCGTCGGGAAGCCCGATTCGGCGAAGCATATTTGCGCCTTTTTCAGGGTGATGGTAATAGACGTGAAGCAGGGCTGACAACCAACCGCCGGCGGCGTTTTCCCCCCGCTTTTTGCTCCACCGGGGAAAAGCGGCGGTGAGGAGGACGGCCAGAACCTTGCCGCAGGTTCCCATATCACCTTTTTGACGGCCAATGTCGTGAAGCAATGACGCCCGGATGAGAAGTCGCCGGTCAACCATCGTCGCGCCGTCGGGAGATGCGAGGCGGAGCTGTTCCGCGGTGCGGGCGGTACGCAGGGCGTGGCACTGGTCAGCGACTGTCATGGCGTCGAAGAAAGCCCGGGCCGTTTCCTCGGGCAGCCACGTTTCGAGGAAAGCCCTGTCCTCCGCGGATACATGAGCGGTCAGCGCGTGGAAGAACTGGCTGGCACGATGGGATATCATGCGAGGAATACCAAAGAGCGGCAGCCCTTGCTTTTCTGGCAGGTGGCGGCAGCGGATTCTTCCTGGGGAGAGGGGGCCAGCTCCGCGGTCTCGCCAAGGCGGCGGCGGCGGCAGGCCTCTTGGATGGCCTCTGAGAGCCGTCCTGGCGCGTAAGCGATATAGACGTCCTTCGCCGTGGTTGACCGGGGAGCACCTTCCCGGTTGAGGGCCAGCATAAGCCGCTCGATGCCCAGGCCAAAGCCGGTGGCGGGGCAGTCGTGGCCGAAGTCAGAAAGCATATTGTCATAACGCCCGCCGCCGCACAGCGGGAAGCCAAGCCCCGGCGTATAGCCCTCAAAGACCATGCCGGTATAGTAGCTGAAATCCCGGATTACGCCGAGGTCGAACCGGATAAATCCGGCGGCGTCATAGTCTTCCAGGAGCCCACAGATGGCGTCCAGGTTTTCCAGAGCACGGTGGCTGCAATCGTTGGCGGCCATTTGACGCGCTTCGTCCAGTACATCACGTTTGCCATGGAGCAGCGGGAGCCGCGCGAGGCTTTCGCGTCCCTCGGATGGGAGTCCCGTGTCCTCGAGGGTGCGTTGGAGGCCGACGAGGTTGTGGCGCTCCAGGCATTGCTTGATTTTTTCCTGCGTGGCGGGTGGCAGGCAATACTGCTCCATGAGCCCGCGAATGAATTCCACCTGGCCCAGGCAAATCTGGAAGTTCTTCAGCCCCGCTTCGCGCAGGCTCTCGATGGCCAAGGCGATGACTTCGGCGTCCGAGGCGGCGGAATCGCTGCCCAGGAATTCTACACCGGCCTGATAGAATTCACATTGACGGCCGGCCTGGACCTGTTCGTAGCGATAGACGCTGCCGACATAGGAAAGCCGGAGCGGATAGGTCGCGTCCTTCATTCGGCTGGCAACGGCACGGGCAATGGAGGTCGTCATTTCATGGCGCAGGGCCAAAGTGCGGTTCTGACGGTCGAAGAGCTTGAACATATGCGGTTCGATGCGGCTGCCGTTGCCGATCGTCAGGGTATCGAGGTATTCGATGACCGGTGTGGCAATTTCATCATAGCCCCAGCGGCGGAACAAGTCCATCAGCCGCGTCTCCAGAGCGCGTTTCTCCGCCGCCTCGGGAGGCAGAAAATCCCGTGTCCCATAGGGAATCTCCAACATCGCTTCATCCTTCAGCATGGTTTTTCTCCGTTTCGTTATTTTGTGAGAGTCGTTCCAATATGATGGCGTAGCCGTCGGCGCCATAGTTAAGGCAGCGCTTCACCCGGCTGATTGTCGCCGTGCTGGCGCCGGTGCGTCCGACGATGACCTCGTAGGTATGGCCGGCCGCCAGCATCCGGGCGACTTCCAGCCGCTGCGCCAATGCCTTGAGTTCGCCAATCGTGCAGAGATCCTCGAAAAACTGGTAGCATTCATCGGCGGAACGCAGGCGCAGCACGGCTTCGAAGAGCTGGTCCGTCAATTGGTCTTTCAATTTGGGATTTACCATCGCGCATTCATCTCCCCGGGTTTCCAGTGCACCATCAATAGCCGCGTTTCTTGTCGATGATGTTCTTCATTGTTTCCGTCCGGGGGTAGTGGCGCAGGTTCTCAATGAAAAGGGCGATTGCCCGTTCCATATAACGGGGGGAACTGGCGGCGTGGTGCGGCGTAATCATGAGGTTGGGAGCGGTCCAGAGGGGAGAGTCCCCGGGAAGCGGTTCCTTCTGGAAAACGTCCAGGGCGGCCCAGCCAATCGCTTTTTCCTCCAAAGCCCGCACGAGATCCGCTTCGTTTATGATAGGGCCACGGGCGACGTTGATGAAACCGGCGGTTGGCTTCATTTTCCGGAAAAGTGGCAGGGAAAAGAGGTCGATCGTCTCCGGAATGAGCGGCAGCGTCACAATCACGAAATCAGCGGTGGATAAGGCTTCGCTCAGATCGCCGTTTTCATAAAGCGCATCAACGAAGGGTTCCTGTGTTTTCGTTTTCTTGACGCCGATGACGCGCATATCCATGGCTTTCAGATGACGGGCAATCTCACTGCCCACGCTTCCCAGGCCGATGATGGCGGCTGTCTTGCCGCAAAGCTCGTCGATGCCTTTAAGCGCCGCCCATTTCTGGCGCTGCTGGTTGTCGTGGGCGGTCAGCAGACAGCGGCTATGGCAGAGCATCATGCCCAGGACGTGCTCGGCGATGGGGATGCCGTGAATGCCACGGGAATTCGTGAGCAAGACGTCCGACTGACGAATCGCGTCGAGCGTCAGCCACTGATCGACGCCGGCGGTCAGCGCGTGGACCCAGCGGACTTTCGGAGCCGCGGGAAGGATGGGAGCCAGATCGGTCTGGCCAAAAGCCAACAACACTTCAGTATCCGGAAGGAAAGGTTCGCAATCCTTTGCTTCGGCTACGGACAGTTCGATGTCGGGGCGGGCGGCTCGAATTTGCGCTTGCTGGTTTTCGCTCAGACCGTGGAGCGACAGGATATGGATGGTCATGGGCAATCCCTCCTCATAGCGGTAACCAATGAAACGTTGTGGGAAAATTGACAATTCCCGGGGAAAATGGTAGTATGCTATATCATATTACCACTTTAATTCGATAAAGGCAACTGGAGGCAGCATGAAAAACGATGGATTGGATTATTTGACGATTGCTCTGCCGAAGGGGAAGCTGTTCCCTTTGTCTACGGCTCTTTTGGCCCGGGTGGGGCTCAGCGCCGAGGGGCTGGAGGAAAAATCACGCAAACTGGTCATTGCCAACGATGCGGCGAAGGTGAAATTCATCATTTCCAAGACGGCCGACGTGCCGACTTACGTGGAATACGGCGCCGCCGATATCGGAATCATCGGCAAGGACGTGCTGGCGGAGTCCGGACAGGACGTCTATGAGCTTCTGGACCTGGGCTTCGGCCGCTGCCATCTGATGATGGCGGTACCGCGGGACAAGCGGCGGGAAAAGCTCTCAGACTACGCTCATACCCGGGTGGCGACGAAGTTTCCCCATATCGCGGAGAAGTTCTTCAACAGTCAGGGGATCCAGATGGAATACATCAAGCTGAACGGCTCCATTGAGCTGGGGCCGATCGTGGGATTGTCGGAGAGCATCGTCGATATCGTGGAAACGGGGACGACGCTGCGGGAAAATAATCTGGAGGAAATTGCGCACATCATGGACGCGACGGCCCGGCTCATCGCAAATCGTGTCAGTTTCCGCCTGAAGTTCGATCGCATCCACCGCCTGGTCACTGCTATTCAGGCGGCGCTCAGAGAAGGGAAGGAAGAATCATGAGGATCGTTGACGTCAAGGACGTGGGAGAGAAAGAAGTCGAGCGGCTGCTTCACAAAGCGGCCTTTGATGAAGTAGAGTTGAGCCCAAAGATCCGGGAGGCGAACAAAGCGCTTTTCGGCGAGGATCTGTCGGCGGTTGAGCTGGTGGACCGGATTGTCAACGATGTGCGCGAGCATGGCGACGCCGCCGTGATTTCCTATACGAAGATGTTCGACCGGACGACGCTGACGTCGGACAGCTTTCTGGTAAGTGAGGCTGAGTTTCAGGCAGCGGAGAAAGAAGCCGATCCCCAGGTCATGGAATCGTTGCGCCGCGCCATCGCCAATGTCCGTCGCTACCACGAGGAGCAGAAACCGGCCTCCTGGATGACGTACCGTGAGAAAGGGTCGATGCTGGGGCAATCGGTGTTGCCGCTGGACCGTGTAGGCATCTATGTTCCCGGAGGGACGGCGGCCTATCCTTCGTCGGTGGTGATGAACGCGGTGCCGGCGGCGGTAGCGGGGGTAGGGGAAATCATCATGATGTGCCCTCCCCGGGAAGGAAAGATCAATCCCTACGTTCTTCTGGCAGCACGGGAAATCGGGGTAGCGAAAATTTTCAGGATTGGCGGGGCGCAGGCCATCGCGGCGCTGGCCTTCGGGACGGAATCGGTTCCCCGGGTAGACAAGATTACAGGACCGGGAAATCTTTTCGTTACGCTGGCGAAGAAAGCGGTCTATGGCCACTGTGATATCGATATGCTGGCCGGGCCGAGCGAGATCCTTATCGTGGCGGACGAGACGGCGAATCCCGTCTATACGGCGGCGGATATGCTGAGCCAGGCGGAGCACGACGTGCTGGCTTCGAGCATCGTCATTACAACCAGCGCGACGCTGGCGCAAACGGTAAAAGCGGAAGCGGAGAAGCAGCTGGCGAAGCTGCCACGAAAGGAAATAGCCGGAGCCTCTCTGGAGCGCAACGGGCTGATCGTCGTTGCCCAGGATATCGGTCAAGCCATTCGATTCGCCAACCTCTCGGCGCCGGAGCATCTGGAACTGTTGACAAAAGACCCCTTCCAGCTTCTGCCGTCCATACGCCACGCGGGCGCGGTTTTCCTGGGACATTATTCCCCGGAGCCGTTGGGTGATTATTTCGCCGGGCCGGATCACATCCTGCCGACCGGAGGTACGGCCCGATATTATTCCGTGCTGAACGTGGAGACCTTCATGAAGCGTACGAGCTTCATTTCCTATACGCAGGACGCCCTGCAGGACGTTTCGGAGGATAGCATCCGGCTGGCGGAGACAGAGGGGCTGGAAGCCCATGCCAACGCAATCCGCTTACGAGGAGAGTGACGATATGCTGCAATTTCGTGCCGGACTGGCTGAAATGCCGGTCTATGACGTTACGGAACGGGACTGGAAAATCAAGATCAACGCCAATGAAAGTAGTCTGAACCTGCCACCGCTGGTGGAGGAGCGTGTCCTGAGCCGGCTTTCGAGCATCGCCTTCAATCGCTACCCCAATGATGAGGGGGACCAGCTCCGGGAGCAGATTGCCTCCAGCCTGCATCTGAAAAAGGAGAATGTCTGCCTGGGCAACGGCTCCAGCGAGATCATCGAGAAGATTTGCTATGCCTTTGGAGGCTCCGGCCATACCATCGTCTATCCCGAGCCGTCCTTTTCCATGTACCGCATTTACGTGGAAATGGCCGGAGCGGAGGGCATCGCTGTTCCCACCAGGAAGGACTATCGAGGGGACGTTAAGAAATTCGTGTCGACGGTACAGGAACGCAAGGCGTCGCTGGCCATCATCTGCAACCCCAACAATCCAACGGGCAATTTCCTGCCACTCCATGATGTCGCCTATCTGGCGCACCATCTCGATTGCGCGTTTCTGGTGGACGAGGCGTATATCGAGTTTGGCGGCTCCTCGGCGGTTTCCCTCATGAAACATTTCCCTAACGTCATCGTGGCGCGGACCTTCTCCAAGGCTTTCGGGCTGGCCAGTGCCCGGGTGGGTTATATGCTGGCGGCGCCGGAGGTAGTACAGATGGTCAGCCGCGTTTATATGCCCTATCATCTGAATGTGCTGTCGCTGGTGACGGCGGATATCGTTTACCAGATGCGGGACGAATACGCGCCCCGCATCGCCATGACGATTTCCGAACGCCAACGCCTGGAGGAGCAACTGAAGGAATTGCCGGGACTCACGGTCTATCCTTCTCGTACCAATTTCCTTCTGGTGAAATGCGATTGCGCTGCGGCTCTGAACGAGGCGCTGGCCGCGCAAGGTATCGGCGTCCGCTGTTTCGGAGAGGCGCCGGGCCTTGCCAACTGCCTGCGAATTTCCATCGGGTCGCGGGAGGAAAACGATATCTGGTTCAAATCAGTCAAGGATTTTATGGAGGGGCGGTCATGACGCGGAAAGCAAAAACAGAGCGCAAGACGGCGGAGACGGAGATTGCTGTCTCCATCGATCTGGACGGCAACGGTGACGGCGAAATCACCACGGGCATCGGTTTTCTTGACCATATGCTGACGCTTTTCGCGCGGCACGGGTTCTTTGATCTTTCCGTGCGCTGCCGGGGAGATCTTTCGGTGGACGGACATCATTCCGCCGAAGATATCGGTATCGCCCTGGGGGACGCAATTCGTGAGGCTCTGGGGAATAAGCAGGGCATCGTTCGCTACGCTTCGCGCCATATCCCGATGGATGAATCACTTGCCTTTGCGGCGATAGACATCAGCGGACGGCCTTTCCTCGTCTATGACGGGGGAACGATGGCGCCGATGATTGGCGATTATGATACGGAGCTAACGGAGGAATTTCTGCGGGCGCTGGCCTTCCACGCCGGCATCACGCTGCACGTTCGTGTCCTTTACGGCACAAATTCACATCACAAGGTCGAGGCGATATTCAAGGCGCTGGGCCATGTTCTGCACGACGCGACGCGGATTGACCCGGCTATCCGGGGCGTCCTCTCGACAAAGGGCGTCCTCTAGCGGAGGGGCGAATATGATTGCGGTCATTGATTACGGTGTGGGCAATCTCTTCAGTGTGGAAAAGGCATTCCAGGCACTGGGTGCCAAGCCCGTCGTCACCAGCGACGACGCGGTTATCAGAGCGGCGGACAAGCTCGTTCTGCCGGGGGTTGGGGCCTTCGGGGACTGCGTGAGCAATTTTACCTCCAGCGGATTGGTTCCGGTCTTTTTGGAAAAAGTCCGGGACGGCATCCCGGTGCTCGGGATCTGCGTCGGCCTCCAGATCCTCTTTGACGGCAGTGAGGAATCGCCGGGCGTGAAGGGGCTTGGATTACTTCCGGGGACGGTGCGGCGGATACCGGCATCCGGACTCAAGATTCCCCATATGGGCTGGAACTCGCTGTCAATTGACCGCGCCCGGGACCGGGCCGGGCTATTCGACGGTCTTCCGGAGGACCCCTATGTTTACTTCGTCCACAGCTATCACGCCGTCCCGCAGGACGAAAGTTGCGTAGTGGCGGTCACGGACTACGGCGGCCGGTTGACGGCGGCAGTAGCAAAGGACAATCTTCTGGCAACGCAGTTTCACCCGGAAAAATCCGGAGACGTGGGACTTACGATACTGGAAAATTTCATCCGTATGTGATACGGGAAGGGAGCAACGGCATGATCATATTTCCGGCGATTGACCTTCGGGGAGGAAACTGCGTCCGGCTGTTCAAGGGAGATTTCTCGCAGGAAACGGTCTTTTCCGACAAACCGGCGGAAATGGCGCGCCAGTGGGAAGCGATGGGGGCAAAGTATCTGCATCTCGTCGACCTGGACGGTGCCCTTTGCGGAAAAGCTGTTAACCGGGACGCGGTCAGGTCGATTCTGGCGGCGGTCCATATCCCGGCGGAGCTGGGCGGTGGCATCCGATCGATGGAACAGATTGAAGCGGCGTTGGATATGGGCCTTGACCGGGTTATCCTGGGCTCGGCAGCAGTGCACGACCCGGACTTGGTCCAAGCCGCCTGCGCCCGTTTTGGAGCGCGTATTGTTGTAGGGATCGATGCCCGGGAAGGCATCGTCGCCATTCAGGGCTGGGAGCGCTCGGGTGGCGTAGCGGCGACGGAACTCGCGAAGCGGATGGCCACGCTGGGCGTGAAAACGCTCATCTATACAGACATCGCCCGTGACGGAACGCTTTCAGGCGTCAACGTCGAGGCGACGGTCCGGCTGGCGAAAGAGAGCGGTCTTTCGGTCGTAGCCTCGGGCGGGGTAAGCTCACTTGATGATATCCGGCGCGTGAAGCAGCACGAAACGGACGGCTTAGCCGGTGTAATTGTCGGCAAGGCGCTATACGCCGGAACGGTCGATCTCAAAGCCGCTCTTGCAATTGCCGCCGCGGAGGACTAAAATGTACACAAAACGAATCATTCCTTGTCTTGACGTCAAGGATGGCCGGGTGGTCAAAGGGACGAATTTCGTCGGCCTCCGTGACGCCGGCGACCCGGTCGAGCTGGCGGCCCGATACGATCAGGAACGGGCCGATGAACTGGTTTTCCTGGACATCACCGCCTCAAGCGAGAAGCGAGGCACGATGGTGAAACTCGCCTCCGACTGCGCCTCTAAGGTTTTCATTCCCTTCACCATTGGCGGCGGCATTCGATCGGCGGAGGATATGCGTTCGCTCCTGAAGGCGGGCGCTGACAAGACTTCGCTGAATACCGCGGCAGTCAAAGATCCGAGCCTGTTGCAACAGGGGGCGGAAAAGTTCGGCCGGCAATGCGTCGTTCTGGCAGTAGACGCGCGCCGGGCCGGCGAAGACCGTTGGGAGGTCTATATCAACGGCGGGCGAACGCCTACCGGCATTGATTGCCTGGAGTGGGTACAAAAAGGCGTATCGCTGGGCGCTGGGGAAATCCTCCTTACGAGCATGGATGCCGACGGGACGAAGGACGGATACGACATCGAACTGACGCGCCGGGTCTCGGAGAGCGTGACGGTACCGGTCATTGCCTCCGGCGGGGCGGGACGCCTGGAGCATTTTTATGACGTTCTGACACTGGGAAAAGCTGACGCAGTCCTCGCGGCTTCTGTCTTTCATTACGGCCAGTTCACCGTTCGCCAGGTCAAGGAATACCTGAAATCACGCGGAGTGGAGGTAAGGTTCTGATGGATATTTCAATGGTGAAGTTCGATGAAAAGGGATTGGTCCCCGCCATCATCCAGGAGGAAAACGGGCAGGTTCTCATGCTGGCTTACATGAACCGGGAATCTTTGGAAAAAACAATAGAGACCGGCTATACCTGGTTTTTCAGCCGCAGTCGACAACGACTCTGGAAAAAAGGCGAAACTTCCGGCAATACGCAAAAGGTAAAAGAGATACATTACGATTGCGACGGCGATACGCTCCTGGTGCGGGTCCATCAGACCGGCGTCGCCTGCCACACCGGTTCATATTCCTGCTTCAGTGGCCGGCGGCTGGGCGAGAATGAAAAGAGCGTGGCGGTCGTCAAGCCGGAACCGGAAAAATCTCTGGCGGTACTGAACGAACTCTACGCTGTCATTCAGGACCGACGGCTGAATCCGGTGGAGGGCTCCTATACGAATTACCTGTTCGACAAAGGGCAGGATAAGATATTGAAGAAGGTGGGAGAGGAAGCGGCAGAGACGATCATCGCCTCAAAGAACATGAAGCGCGATGAGATTATCTACGAGATGAGCGATCTCTGGTATCACTGTCTGGTTCTTCTGGCCTTCCACAACGTCCTGCCGGACGCTCTGTTCAGCGAACTGATGAAGCGTCGCCAGGGCGGCTCCTATCACAAGTTCACCGGAAAGACCGGCGAACGTCCGGAGGACTGACCATGAAAGATATGGATCTGCTGCGGGAGATGCTGACTTCGTCGGCCATGACGCCGGAGACGCCACGAGGGCAAGCGGCGCCTGTGCCACCGGAAAAACCCGTGCCACCGGACGCTACGCTCATTTCTTTGCCGGAGCCAGGGCTGTTGCCGGATATCCAGGTGAATTTCCTGGAAATGGTCGAACTTCGTGCCTCCATCCGCATTTACAGGGATAAAGCGGTTTCCCTCAAGGATTTGTCGTTTCTTCTCTGGTGTACGCAAGGTGTTAAAATGGCGATGCCGTCCGGTGTGACCATGCGGAACGTCCCCTCGGCCGGGGCTTGCCACGCCTTCTCAACATATCTGCTGCTTCAGCGGATTGAGGGATTGACGCCGGGACTTTACCGATTCCTGCCGCTGGAGCACGCCTTATATCCCGTACGTACCGGAGCGGAGGTCGTCACATCATTCCTGCCGGCCTTTCCCGCTACAGCCATGGTGGAGAAATGTGCTGCCGTCTTCCTTTGGTGCGCTGATTTCTCCCGAATGTCCGGCAAGTACGGTGCCCGGTCGCTGCGGTACCTCTTCCTCGATGCCGGTCATATCTGTCAGAATCTCTACCTCGCGGCCCAGGCCCTGCGGATCGGCGTTTGCGCTGTGGGCGCGTTCTATGACCAGGCGCTGAACAACGCTCTGGCATTGGACGGGGAGAATGATTTTGTGGCCTATGCTGCTACAATCGGCTGGCCAGAGACCTGAACCGGTCAGCGAATAAATCCAAATCAGCGAGAAAAGCCAGTTTGCTCTCTTTCGGGCAGGCTGGTTTTTTCATTCATCCGGAAAGAACTCCTCCTCCCAAAGCCCATCAGTTAAGTATTTTTTGAGGAACAGCAGCAAATCAACCGGTTTTAGCGAAGTATAACAAGAATAGTTCGTATTATGATAATGGATTTTTAGCATCCGGCCTGCGGCGGAAGAGGCGTACATAGAAATTCCCACCGGGGTATCCGCTGACGAGATCATAATGACAAGCGGTACGGGGGCGTTGACGGAATGGGCGCATGTCGAAATCACAATCGACTCATGGAGAGAGGGGAACAAACGCCATGAACGACAACTATTTCAATCAGGCGGCTCTCAACAAGATGCGTTCCCCGGAAAAACTCGATACGATGATCCGGATTACCGACCCGGTAAGCTGGATGGGTATGGCGTCTGTCACACTGCTCTGCTTCGCCATCGTACTTTGGTCGTTTTATGGTTCTTTTACGGAAAAAGCGGAAGGACGTGGCCTGATTCTGGATTCCGCCGGCGTCGTTAACGTGACGCATTCGGTCTCGGGAAAGATCACCGGAATTTTGGTTCATACGGGGGACAAGGTACATAAAGGACAGCTCATCGCCCACATGGATCAGCCGGAACAATCGGCTGACACACGGATGGCGCAGTACGGAACGGAACTGGCAACGAATGACCGTGACGTAATGGGACGTGTTTACCAGTACGACGCGAAGCGGCACCAGCAGGCGGCACGAGAGAATATTTACTGTGCGTATGACGGCGTAGTAGACGAGGTGATGGCTGCCGCCGGGGAAATTCTACAGGCAGGCAGTCCGATCTGTTCGGTGCGTTTAACGCAGAACCGTGATGATTTGACGGGCGTTTTCTATATTCCCGTGGATAAGGGCAAGCGCGTGGAACCGGGGATGACAATCCAACTCGCCCCGAACGGTGTTGACGTAACGCAAACGGGCAGTTTGATCGGCGTAGTAAAAAGCGTGTCGCAATATCCGATTTCCGCCGAAGGCATACGAAAAGGGCTTGGCAACGCGCAACTTGCGCAATATGTGCTGACGCAGGACGGCGGTGCGGCGGTCGAGGTAAAATTCGACCTCGTGAAAGACGCCAGCTCGGATTCGGGCTACCTCTGGACCTCTGTCGTGGGGAAACATCGGCCGGTCACTGCGGGCAGTTTCTGCACCGGTTCCATCGTAATTGAGAGGGAACCGCCAATTGAGAAGGCATTCTATAAGATCAGCCAATGGCTGAGGAGCCGATAGCCTATGGAATTCAAAGAAAAACTCCGGCAGTTCCTCTTCGGCCGGCAACGTGTGAAAACACCGACCGTCCTCCAGATGGAAGCGACGGAATGTGGAGCGGCTTCGCTTTCCATGGTGCTTGCCTATTACGGGAAATGGCTTCCCCTTGAGGTTTTGCGGCAGGAATGCGGCGTTACCCGTGATGGCGTGAACGCGAAGAACATTCTCCGCGCCGCGCGGCGGTTCGGCTGTGTAGCGAAAGGCTTTGCCGGTCGCCCCTACGTCCTTCGGGAGAAGGAATTTCCCCTGATTCTTTTTTGGGAGTTCAACCATTTCGTTGTCATGGAAGGAATCGAGGGTAACACGGTCTTTTTGAACGACCCGGCGTTGGGCCGGCGTAAGGTGACATGGGAGGACTTCCTCACTTCCTACACAGGTATCTATTTGAAAATCGTACCGGGAGAGGGATTCCGGCCTTCGGGACGGCAGTTCAGCGTCATGCAGGCGATGGTGGAAAAACTCGCCACCGATAAATGGGCAGTACTTTTCCTGGTAATCCTCGGACTTTGCATGATCATACCCGGGCTTGCCGTTCCGGTGATGAACCAGATCTTCATCGACGATGTCTTCTCGCTGAAGCATCCTGATTGGACCCAGAAACTGCTATTCGCGATGGCTTCGGCGGCGGTGCTTGTCGGTGTCATGAGCGCGATGCGGGCTGCGGCACTGACCTATTGGAAGAGGAAACTGACGTTGTCGGACTCTTCGTCGTTCTTCTGGCATGTTCTGCGTCTGCCCGTGGCTTTTTTCCAACAGCGGTACGCGGCAGATGTGGCTTCCCGTATCCAGTTCAACGAGGCGAATGCCGAAGTACTTTCCAACCAAGGAGCTACCGCCGTTCTCGACCTTTTCATCGCGCTGTTCTACCTCGGTCTCCTGATTCAGTACAGCGTTCCGCTGACGCTGGTTGGCGTCTCTGTCAGCGTCGTCAACCTCTTGGTGCTTCTCTATATGCGGCGGAATATGACCGACCTCACAATGCGGATTCAGCAGGAAAAAGGCAAGGAATTTGGCGTCCTGATGGCTGGCATCATGATGATTGAAAGCATCAAAGCGACCGGCAGCGAGGACGAGCTTTTCGCAAAATGGGCCGGTTACTCCGGGAAAGTAATTGTTGCGAATCAGGAAATGCAGATTTGGTCGCTGAAAGTTCGACTCCTGCCTACGCTTTTGGCAGGTCTTTCGGGGGCGTTGGTCATGACAGTAGGCGGCTTTTCCATCATGGAAGGAGCGATGACCGCCGGTGTCTATACGGCGGTGAACAGCCTGATCGAGAAGTTCCATGAACCGATGCAAAAGCTCTTGACTTTCAGCGATACGATCCGAACGGCAGAAATGCAGATGCAGCGCCTTGACGACGTGCGGCAATATAAAACAGACATCCTGAACTATCCCGATGAGACACAAACAATCACATTTAAAGGTGACCGCTTATCCGGCGAGATAACCATGAAAGATGTAAACTTCGGCTACAGTCCATTGGAACCGCCGCTCCTGGAGAATTTCCAACTCCATCTGGAGCCGGGGCGCTGGGCCGCCATCGTGGGCGCGTCGGGCAGTGGAAAATCGACGCTGGCAAAGCTCGTTGCCGGATTTTATGAGGAATGGTCGGGAGAAATTCTCTTCGATGGTGTGAAACGGCGTGAAATCCCCCGCCCGGTTATCGTCAATTCACTGGCCTCGGTAGATCAGGACGTTTTCCAAATCTCCGGGACGGTGCGAGAAAACATCTCGCTGTTCGACAGCTCCGTGCCAAAGGATGACATTATGCAGGCAGCGCAGGACGCCTGCATCGAAGACGATATCCTGCGGCTCCCTGGCGGCTATGAAGCAGTGGTCTCTGAGGGCGGGCTGAATTTCAGCGGCGGCCAAAGGCAGCGGTTGGAGCTAGCCCGGGCACTGGCAGGCAATCCATCCATCCTGATCCTCGACGAAGCGACCAGTGCCATTGACCCGATGACGGAACAGAAGTGCCTCGAAAACCTGCGACGGCGCGGTTGTACCTGCCTGTTTGTCGCTCATCGTCTGTCAACCATCCGCGACGCGGATGAAATCATCGTCCTGGAAAAAGGTAAGGTGGCAGAACGTGGCACGCATCGCGAACTGATGCAGAATAACGGCCCTTACTGCAGGTTGATTGAGGAAAACATGAACGAGGAAAAGGGTGACGAATCGCTGGATTAACGGCTCTTTACGCCGCCGGCGCAAAACCAAGATATATTTTTTCATCTCCCGGTTTCAATTCTTGAATCCGGGAGTGGTATTCGAATGCGGTTCCGTTTTTCCGCCACGACAGGAAGGAAGGACGCGCTATGAAGCTTGCTGCCGGGGAACGGTTCCGGCTACCGGACGATAAAACATATATCAAAATTGTGGCGGGCCAGGCGGAAGCCTATGCGGTCACGAGGCAAAAAATCTCTTACCGCCAGATATTCTTGAAGGAATTGCCGGTCGGGGAAGCAGCTTTTCCGCCGATGGACGAATTTGATCAGATCGATATCCTGGTTTACGCTGTCGAGGATTCCGAGATTGAGCTACAATCGCTTGCTGAAGCGGATCCCGTCATTCTGGCGCCGCTCATGAAGCAGTGGTTCGGGCGGCTTGTCGCTCTGCCATGGCTCAGCCTTTTAGCTGATCGTGGCGACGATGTGCTGAAGACATGGGCGGACGGTTCTGTCCTGAACAGCCGGGAGACGGACCTGGCGACGTTGCTGAATGCGTTTGCGGAGAATGAAGGCATTTTCGCTATGTTACTCGGCGTGCGATTCTCGTCGCAGGACAAGCGTCTCTCAACACGTATGGAAAGTCGCGCCCGGCAACAAAGCCGTCTTGTGGACGAAACCATCGCAGCATTGCTGGAAGAAAAGGACGCCATAGAAGGCAGTTTTTCCGCGATGGGTGATGAAGCAGGCACTGGAAGCAAACGGGCCGAAGAGGCCGCGTTTCTCACACGCTGTGTCGCACAGGCTTTGAATATGCCGTTCCGGAATCTGCACATCACAACGGATATGGCGAAAAAACATAATTCCCTCGCTTTGCTTCGGCGCTTTGTCCAGAAGTGCGGCATGCAGCTTCGGTCTGTCACCCTCGATCCGGGTTGGCAGACCGGAGATAGCGGCGTCATGCTTGGCTCCTTCATCGCCGACGACAATGAGAAAGAACTGGCCGCGCTGATACCCGATTCGCCAAAACACTATCGTCTCGTAACGCAATCGTATCCCGAGGGCATCCCACTCACGGACGAAGTCGCCGCGAGAATCGACCGGGAGGCGTTTCTCTGCTATCCGGGCCTTCCTGCGCGAAAGCTCTCGCTGGGGGATCTCCTTCGTTTCTTTTTCCGGCAAAGCTGGACGACGGATTGGAAAACAATCGCCATCGCCAGTTTCGTCACGGGATTGATTCCGCTGATTACGCCCATTGTCACCGAGACGGTCTTCAAGGACATCATCCCGATCCTTGACCGGAAGGGTCTTGCCACTGTCACGCAAGTCATGATGGTGGCGGGTTTTACCACGGCAGCGCTAACCACCACGCGATCAGTTGCGTTCCTGCGCCTGTCCTCGGCGTGCGGAAAAACGCTACAGGCCGCTTTGATCATCCGTCTCTTTTCCCTGCCGGCGAAATTCTTCCGCCGCTTCCAGTCTGGCGACCTTGCCAACCGCTTGATGGGCTTCGAGGCGATCACGCTCCTCCTGTCGGAGAATGTCTTCGGGGGCATCTTCAACCTGGTGTTTTCCTTCTGGAGTCTCGGGCTGATGCTTTATTACAGCTTGAAGCTTACAGCAACGGCGCTGGGGATATGGCTCATTTACCTCATTATCAGCGGCTTCATCATCAGCCGCCTTGTCCGCTCCCAACGGAAAATGACCGAGGCGAAAAACAAGACCGCCGGTATTTTGCAGCAGATTTTCACAGGACTTCAGAAATTCCGTGTAAAGGGAGCGGAGGAACAGGCCTACCATCTTTGGGGGGAAAAGTTCGCCGAGGAATGGAGATGGAATTTCAGCGTTCGCTGGCTCACGAACTATAATACCGTCATCACCGCCGTCCAGCCGATCCTGCTGGCGCTGGCGCTATACTACGTCGGACTGAAGGAGCTTGCCGAAAACCCGGCAACGGGCGAAGCCGCAACGATACTCTCAGAAACGTTCAGCCCGGCGGAGCCTCTGACAGTCGCTAAATTCATCGCGTTCCAGGCGGCATACTCCGCATTCAACGTGTCCCTGAACGCCGTCATGCCAATCTTGGAACAGTTTGCCGCCGTCCGGCCGCTGTTCGAGAATCTTCAGCCTATCCTCGACACGGAGCCGGAAGCCGCTGAAGAAAAAAAAGAAGCCGGCTTGCTCTCCGGGACAATTGAGGCAAGGCATCTGACCTTTTCCTATGGTGAGGGATTGCCGGAGGTGCTGCATGACGTGAGCTTCCGCGTAGCGGCGGGAGAGCATCTGGCCATTGTCGGACCGTCCGGCTGCGGCAAATCCACGCTTGTGCGGTTACTCCTCGGCTTTGAATCGCCGGCCAGTGGTGCCGTCTATTACGACGGGCAGGACCTGGCCGACCTCGACCTTCCCTCCGTGCGCTCTCAGATGGGCGTGGTGTTGCAAAACGGCCAACTGATGACCGGAGACATCTATCGGAATATCGCCGGGACCAGCGACCTGACGCTGGACGATGCCTGGGCGGCAGCGGAAGCGGCTGGCGTCGCCAACGACATCCGCGAAATGCCAATGCAGATGCAGACGGTCATCAGCGAAGGCAGCACGAACATTTCCGGTGGTCAGCGGCAGCGCATCCTGATTGCCAGAGCGCTTGCCATGAAGCCCTCTATCATCATCTGTGACGAGGCGACCAGCGCCCTGGACAACCGTACCCAATCCATCGTAACCGCCAGTCTCGACCAGCTGAAAGTGACACGTGTTGTCATTGCACACCGTCTCTCGACCATCCGTCACGCTGACCGCATTCTTGTCCTCAATGAAGGCCGTATCGAAGAGATTGGAACGTTTGACGAACTGATCGCGAAGGATGGTCTCTTCGCATCGTTTGTCAAACGGCAAGTAGCGTAGTCAGCGAATCGCGAAGCCACGTAAAACCAATTCTGCCCGAAAGGCGATGGTACGATGTCCCCCGCGACTATTTCCTGTCCGTTGGATTTCGAGTCGATCTACCGGAAGTATCATAAAAGGGTTTACAACTATATTTACGGGCAGATTCTGCAACGCGAGGCGGCCGAGGACCTGGCGGCGGATGTGTTCGTCGCGGTGGCGACGAATCTGGGACGCTTCGACCCAACGCGGGGATCGTTTTCTATATGGCTTTTTACCATTGCCAGGAATTTGACGCAAAATTATCGCCTGCGAGCCTCAAACCGGCTGGAGGAAACTCGCGAGGAACTGCCCGAACGTTTTGCCGATCCTCCGAAAGAGCAGGACGAGTCCTTGCGCATTCCCGAGAATGCACGGACAGAGCGTATTTTAACCCAGCTTTCCAACGAGGAACGGAGTTTTTTGGAGTATCGCTATGTGCTTGATCTTTCCAACGAAGAGATAGGGCGGCTCATTGGGACGTCGGCAGCCACTGTCAGCCAGCGTTATCATCGTCTGCTGGCGAAGTGCCGGAAAATTGATCGGAACGAATGACATACGACGCGCCGAGTAAATATCTTGAAGTTTTTTCACTACCCGTCAATTTTTGGAGTGGTGAATTGTATTATATAGATAAGAACAGATAGGGCGGAAACGAGGCGATATGAATGGCGGACAAGATTGTGGGCAGTGAAAATGATATGACGCGCATCGAGGAGATGGACATGCTTTTTCGCTCAGCGGATTTCTCCGCTGAAAGCGCCGGTCTTGCCGAGAGGCTTTGGGTAAAAATACGGTCGCGGCTGACAGCACGGAGACAGGACTTCGTGTCTCCCGCGGAAGAATTCGAGCTTTCCGAGGTCGATCTTTTTGAGGTTGCAGCGGCCGGCTCGCCGGACGAACAGCTCCAGAAATGTCTGGATCGTAGCCAATACCCGACACTCAGTGGCAGTGGTGTATGAGACCTTCGCTATTCCGAAAGACGAGACGCGCATAACTTCATGAATGATGGCCACAGCTTTCTGAATGAGTGTTCTCATCAGGAAAAATTGCTATGCGGTTGACGGCTGTGCGATAAAGTGCGGTTCGATGGACTGAACAGAGTTATAATTGGGAATACTTGGTCAGATGTAAAACGACGTTCCCGGATATCCAGAAACGTGTGAAGACAGAAAAAAGTGGTATGAATATCTTAATCATCAATATTTGACAAGGTGGCGAATGGCAGGTGCCATTCCGAGTGCAGCTGGGATAAATGGATACCACTTTAAGGATACGTTGAGCCAGTCCCCACGAAAGAATTGAATCCGTTATGAAGCGCGGGGATTCCAAGAAAACCATGGCCGGCTGGTTTGCCATAACGATTAACGAAAGCAAAACGACAAAGGAGAGAAAACATGAGAATCAGCACCTATGAGATCATCCTGCCGCTGATCGGCCAGGAGGACAAAAAGATTGAGGGGAAAACGCTGCTGGTGAACGGCCTGTATGGCGCGTTGGACGTGGTGGACACGAAGATAGCTGAAAAGCTCGAAAAGGAAGACTTCGCGGGCATCCCCTTTTCGCTGCGGGAGCGGCTCACGGTGCGCGGCCATATCACGCGAAAGGACGAGGCGGGCGAGCTGGCAGACGCGCGCCTTATAGGCCGCGTCTGGAACAAGCTGGTGGGCCACGCCGGTACCGGCCCGGTCATCCTGCCTACCTACAACTGCAATTTCCGTTGCCCGTACTGCTTTGAGCGCCATCGGCTTACCCGCGGACAAGAATGGCTCGGTCATGAGATGAAGCCGGAGATGGTGGAGGCGGTCTTTGCCGCACTCCAAAAGCAGAAGGACAAAGGTCATAAGATCGACAACGTCTCGCTCTACGGCGGCGAACCGCTCTTGAAGGAAAACAAGGAGACGGTCAGGAATATCTGCGAGCATGCAAAGGCGATGGGGCTCGGCCTTTCCGGCATCACCAACGGCTACGACTTAGACTCGTATGTTGATCTTCTGAAAGAATTTGAGTTCTCCCAGTTGCAAATCACGGTGGACGGCGTGGGCGTGCTGAATGATCGTCGCCGCCTGCATCGGGACGGCGTGCCGACTTACGACAAGATTCTGCAAAACGCGAAACTGGCCCTCGACCACGGCGTCGACGTGAACCTCAGGGTGAACACGAACGGTGAGAACATCGGCGGCGTCAAGGCATTGATTGACGATTTGGCAGCCCGGGGACTTCGTGAAGCCACGCAGGAAGAACGGGATAAAGCGTATCAGGAAGAGCAGGAAGCGAAGAAGGCAGGAAAGCCGAAACCGGAGCGCAAAGGCTTTTTCAGCTATTATTTCAAAGCAGTGTCGGAGGATGCCGATTCACCGACCAAGGTGACGGAGCGGCAGGTACTGGACGCGTTGCTCGCGGCGGGTATTCCGCCGTTGGAGGCCATCGGGAAGCAAAGCCAGTATTCGATTCCCATGCAGGGGCTTTCAGCCGCCATGAAGAAAGATGACTATCCGAGCTTTTCCCCGGCTTTCTGCGGCGCGGAGCAGGGCATGTTGTGCATCGCCCCCGACGGACAGCTCTTTTCCTGTTGGGACCTCGTGGCGAAGGACGAGGACGCCGTGGGCTTCACCGACAAAGAGGCGGGCCGGTTCTTCTTCAATTTTACGAAAGCGAAATGGCGTACTCGCACCTCGGACCTGATGAAGCCCTGCCAGACCTGCCCGTACATTTTCATCTGCCGGGGTGGCTGCGCGCCGGAGGCGTATCGGACGCATGGCAGCTACTTTCGCGAAAACTGCGGCGAGGCAAAGGAGATTTTCGCATATGTCGCCCCCCGCGTTGTCGGAAAAAAGTGGGAGGCGACAAAGGAGGACGAGCTTTCCATCTCACTGACGGGGCCGTTGGCGAGGTTCACGGAAAAGGAACGTGAGACGCTGATGAGAACTACAAGCCAGCAGGAAATGTTCGGTATTATCAAGCAAGCGGGCTTTTTTTTCTCAGAAACAAGCGAGGAAAAGAAGGACGCATAAATGCCTTTTGCCGTGAGGTCTTATGTATGGCAGTCCAGTCCCGAGGGCTGCCCTAAACACACGATGGACAACTGCTCATAATAAATAGGGGATGTTTTATTTTTGGCAGACAAACTCAAAGGAAAAAACATCTCGAAGGAACAGCTCGAGAAAGCGATCAAGTGCAAAACCGCCGACAAACTGTTGCGGCGGCGAAATCCGAGGTTTTTCGATCTGACGAAGTAAGAAGCTGAGGCGTGCATGGCGGAGCTGGCAGACTTCAAGCTGGATGATGAGATGCTGAATAAAGCGGCCGGGGGCGTTTACTGGTCAAATTGCCCGGGTGAGGGAACCTGCGGCCACCACGTCTGCGGAATTGTAGGCTGGGAGAACTTCAAGGGATGCTGATCCGTAGAAAGGTTTTATCTATAGCAACAAGTTACAAGGAAGCGTTCACGAAAGAACAACGCAAAGATCGCCAATGAGTTTCCGGCATTGGCAAAGTCTGATATAAAAGCCGCCTGTTGGTTTATCCCATAGCGGCTATTATATGCAGAAATTCCTGAAGCGAATATCTTGGGTGTACATGGCTGAGCTCAATGGCTTCGAACTGGATGACGAAGTGATTTAGGCTTTGACGGACGGCATGAAGACCCGATATATTGTGGATGGTTGCTCCTTCAAGTGCGGTACATTAGAGAACTTGTTGACGAATCATGGCTGAACGGAAAAATAAGGTAAGATTATCTTACCTTATTTTTCTTATTATAGCAGTTTCGAAACGCAGGAAACGCCATCATGAGACGAACGAGAGGAAAGCGTAAGTACGGAGTGAAATGGCATAATTGCTTGCCGCCGCTCTGCAGCGTCGTTCTATTCCACTGTAAGGCTATAATGAAATCGCCTCTGTCAAAGCGGAAAACAAGGAAAGGGAACTGCCATGCGAAAAGAGTTTCTTGTCGTTAACGAAGCGAATTTTAATGAATCGGCGGACCGGATTCGCGAGGCGCTGGTGGAACGAAGGGTTACTGAACGGGAAATCAGCTGGGCATCGCTGCTCTTTGAGGAGATTTTTTACCGCGCACGGGGCATGGGTGTAGAAGAAATGCGCGTGGTCATCCAGAACCGTCTCGGGGATTTAAGCCTGCAGCTTTCCTTTGACGGCGAGGAGAAAAATCCCCTCATGGATGTCGCTGCTTTAGACGAGAACGACATAGAAACATACCGCACGCTGATTTTGAAGGCGAACAGAGACAAGCTTAGCTATGAGCGCTGGAATGGGGAGAATCTTGTACTCGTTGCCGTCCATCGTTCGGAGCGAAAGCAGATTTTCTATTTGCTGGCGGCGATGGTGCTTGGTATCATGTTCGGCGAACTGATGAAAGCGTTCGCTTCCCCCGAGACCTTGCAATTCTTCGACGAGGCTGTAGTCAAGAGTGTCCGCACAATTTTCTTGAACGCTCTGAGCTTAATGATTGCGCCGGTGGTTTTTTTCAGCATCATCAACGGTGTCACGAGCATGAGAGACGTTGCCGAGGTGGGACGGATTGGCGGCAAATTGATCGGTCTTTATTTGTTTACGACCGTCATCGCTGCCGTTGCCAGTATCGCTCTCGGGTACGCGCTCTTCAGCGGGGAAATCCCGCAAATCGGCTCCATCGATGAGACAGCGAGGGGCGCGGCACCAAACGTTTCCTTTCTGGCGATGATTGTCGGCGTTGTGCCGAAAAATTTCATCGATCCTATTCTCAAGGGAGATATGCTACAAATCATTTTTATCGCATTGATCTGCGGCATCTGCATTACGAAACTGGGAAAATCTGTTCAAATTCTTGTTCAAATCATTGCAGCGCTTAACACGCTTTTCTTGCACGTGGTAACAATGATTGCCTTTTTCATCCCGCTGATTGCCTTCCTGTCCATGGTTTCCCTGATTATTCATATGGGCTTCGATTCGTTGCAGTTCATGGGACGGATGCTCTTGGGGCAAATCATCGGCAGCCTCTTAATGCTGATAGTCTACAGCGGAATCATCCGCTTCGTCGGCGGATTGTCGCCCCTTCCGTTTC
>JAEEGN010000227.1 GCA_016280345.1 Selenomonadaceae bacterium
AAAAGGGCGCTGGCAGACACATTTGGGGCCGAATTGTGTCTTTTACGAGCCAAAAGGGCGCCGGCAGACACATTTGGGGCCGAATTGTGTCTTTTGCGAGCCAAAAGGGCGCTGGCAGACACATTCAGGGTCGAATTGTGTCTTTTGCAGGGCAAAAGGGCGTCGGCAGATTCTGCCACCTGCGGTGCCATCACTCGCTGCGCTCGGAATGATGGGATGGATGCCCGGACAGGTCGGGCGTGACGAATGAGAAATAGTTTTCGTATCTTCGTGGGAAGACTGATATTTTGGCTTATGGGAAAGAGATTCATTTGGGCCGCCGTGGCCCTGCTGGGGCTCGGTTGGGGCCTGCGGGCGGCGGAGACGGTGCCGGCGGCGGAACTGCAGCCGGGCGATACGCTGCGGGTGCTGGCGATCGGGAACAGCTTTTCGATGGACGCCGTGGAGCAGAACCTCCACGAGTTGGGCGCCGCCGACGGGGTAGTGCTGATCGTCGGGGACATGTATATCGGCGGCTGCTCGCTGGAGCGGCACTACAACAATGCGAACGGCGACATTGCGGATTATGAGTACTGCAAGGTGTTCGCCGACGGGAGCAAGACGCGGCGGCCGAAGACGACGCTCGCATATGCGCTCGCGGATGAGCCGTGGGACTGCGTGTCCTTCCAGCAGGTGAGCCAGGAGTCGGGGCGGTATGACTCGTTCCTGCCGTACCTGCCGGAGCTGATGAAGTATGTCAGGGCGCGGGTGCCCGCGGGCGCGAAGTTCTACTGGCACCAGACCTGGGCGTACGAGAGCGGGGTCGTCCACGACGGGTTCGCCAACTACGACCGCAGCCAGAGCAAGATGTACAACGCCATCATGGAGGCCTCGGAGCGGGTCTGCCGGGAGTACGGGCTGACCGTGATCCCGTCCGGGACGGCGATCCAGAACCTCCGGGGGACGGCCGTCGGGAACGACAACGTGACCCGGGACGGCTTCCACCTGAACAATACCGTCGGCCGCTATACCGCGGCCTGCACCTGGTACGAGGCCCTGACGGGCCGCAACGTCCTCGGCAACCGCTATACGGTCGCCTACATCAGCCCGGAGCAGGTCCCCGCGGCGCAGAGCGCGGCCCACGAGGCCGTGCGCAAGCCCTTCGCCCGGACCGACCTCGGCATCGCGCGCCCGGAGGCGAACTACGACGAGAGCAGGATTCCGCCCTATACGCTGCCGGATCCGCTGACTTTCGCGGACGGGAAGAAGGTCCTGACGCCGGAGCAGTGGATGGCCCGCCGGCGCCCGGAGCTGCTGAAGCTGTTCGAGACCGAGATGTACGGCAAGGCGCCCGGCAGGCCGGAGAAACTCCATTTCAAGCTGCTGAAACGCAACGACAATGCCTTCGGCGGCAAGGCGGTCCTCAAGGAGGTCGGCATCTATTTTACCGACAACGAGAGCCAGTACATCCGCCTCCTCGTCCTGACCCCGAAGGCGGCGAAGGGTCCGGTTCCGGCCTTCCTCGGCATCAATTTCATGGGGAACCACGCGATTTCCACGAATGAGGAGATTACGATGATCGGGCGCGACGAGTACGCGCGCTTCGGCCGCTACGAAGAATATCCGCGGGGCGAGAACGCGCGCCGCTGGCCGGTCGAGATGATCCTGGACCGCGGCTACGGCCTCGCGACCTTCTTCCGCTCCGACATCGATCCGGACTGGGACGATTCCTTCGTCAACGGCGTCCACCGCCTGTTCTACAAGAACGGCAAGCTTCATCCGGAGGATGACGAATGGGGCACCGTCGCCGCCTGGGCCTGGGGCCTGAGCCGGGCGCTGGATTATCTGGAGACCGATGCGGACGTGGACGGGACGAAGGTCGCCGTCCTCGGCCATTCGCGTCTCGGCAAGGCGGCGCTCTGGGCCGGCGCGACGGACCCGCGCTTCGCGATGGTCGTCTCGAACTGCTCCGGCTGCGGCGGCGCCGCGATCTCCCGCCGGGCGGTCGGCGAGACGGTCCGTGTGATCAACAATTCATTCCCGCACTGGTTCTGCGGCAATTTCAAGAAATACAACGACAACGAGGGCTTCCTGCCGTTCGACCAGCACGAGCTGCTGGCGCTGATCGCGCCGCGGCCGCTCTGCGTCGCAAGCGCGACGCAGGACGCCTGGGCGGACCCGGCGGGCGAGAAGCTCGCCGCCGACGAAGCCCGGAAAGTCTATGACTTCCTCGGCGCCGGCGACCGTGTCCAGTACCACACCCGCGAGGGCGGCCACGACATCGTCGCCTACGACTGGAACTATTACCTCGACTTCGCTGACCGCTTCGTCAGGTAGCCCTCCCGGCGCTTACAGGGACGGGTCACCGAGGATTTCGCGGCAGTAGTTGTAGCCGTAGTTGTCCAGGACCTGGAACTGGTGGTTGACCACGTCGCCGAGGAAGCGGTCGTAGTCGCGGTTCTCCGGGGTGCACCACTGGATTTCGGCCAGCGCGAACATGCGCGGGAGCAGCATGTACTCCAGATAATCGTCGCTTGCGATGTACTCGGTCCAGAGGTTGGCCTGGACGCCGAGGATGTGCTTGCGGGCGGAGGCGTCGATGCCCTCGAAGGGCTCGAAACTGTAGACTTTCTCGAGCGGGAGGTAGCCGCCGATGGCCAGCGGGGATTTCTCCTTGTCCTGGGACTGGTAGTAGTCGAAGTAGAGGTAGGTCGTCGGGGTCATGATGGCGTCGAAACCGTTGTTCGCGGCCTTCACGCCGCCGTCCACGCCGCGCCAGGACATCACGGTCGCGCCCGGCGCCAGCTGGCCTTCCAGGATTTCATCCCATCCGATGATCTTCTTGCCCTTGCCGGCGAGGAAGGTCTGCACGCGCGCGGTCACGTAATTCTGGAGGAACTGCTCCGCCGTGAACTCTTCCGTGGCCTTGATGCCGAGGGCGGCGATCAGCGCCTGGCACTCCGGGCACTTCTGCCATTCCGTCTTCGGGCACTCGTCACCGCCGATGTGGATGTACTCGGAGGGGAAGAGCTCCGCCACTTCGGCGAGGACGCCCTCCAGGAAGTCGAACGTGGTTTCCTTGCCCGGGCAGAGGACCTGCGGGGAGATGCCCCAGCGGCGCCACACTTCGTAGGGACCGCCGGTGCAGCCCAGCTCCGGATAGGCCGCCAGGGCGCCGAGCATGTGGCCCGGGAGGTCGATTTCCGGGATGATCTCGATGCCGAGGGAGGCGGCATAGGCGATGACTTCCCGGATCTGGTCCTGGGTGTAGAAGCCGCCGTAGGGGATGCCGTCGTTGCTGTTGCGGTCCTTGCCGATCTGGGTGCCGGTGCGGACGGAGCCGATCTCGGTCAGGAGCGGGAAGCGCTTGATTTCGATGCGCCAGCCCTGGTCGTCGGTCAGGTGCCAGTGGAAGCGGTTCATCTTGTAGGCGGCCATGATGTCGAGGTAGCGCTTGACCTCCGCGACGCTGAAGAAGTGGCGGGAGCAGTCGAGGTGCATGCCGCGGTAGCCGAAGCGCGGGGCGTCCTGGATCGACAGGCACGGGATGAACCAGTGGGCCTGCTTCGGGGTCTTGCCGTAGATGGCGGGCGGGAGCAGCTGCTTGAGGGTCTGGATGGCGTAGAGGACGCCGAAGTGGCTCGACGCGCGCACGACGAGGGCCTTCTTGCCGACCTCGATGGTATAGGCCTCCGCGCCGAGGCTGCCGTCCTTCAGGAAGTAGAAGCCCTTGCCCTTGCCGTCCGCGACGGCACGTTCGACGCCGGGCGTCGCCGCATACGAGCTGCTGCGGCCGCTGGTCATCGAAAGCTGGCTGGCGAAAGCCGCGACGGCCTTGCGCGCCGTGTCGTTGAACGCGGGATCGCAGTTGACCGGGGCGCCCGTGGCCTTGAATTCTCCCTTGAGCAGGGTAACCTTCTCCGGGCGCGGGACGATGCTGACCTGGACTTCTTTGGCGGCCGCCGACAGGCTCAGCAGCGCCAGGGTGAGGATGAACAGTGTCTTTTTCATATCGGTTAATAGATTAAATATCCAAGGAATCCGGCGACGACGATAATCAGGATCGGGTGGGCCTTCCATTTCCACGCGGCGAGGAAAGCGGCGGCGAGGATCATCCAGCTCTGCCAGTCCGGGAAGCTCTCCTCGATCACGGAGACCCGGTAGCCTCCCTCGAAGGAGACATTCAGCACCAGCACCAGCGCCGCGGCGCCGATCAGCCCGATCACCGTCGGCCGCAGCATCTGCATCGTATCGCGGAACACGGCGTTCTCCTTGATGCGGTCATACGCCTTCACCAGCGCCAGCACGATCAGGAAGGAGGGGAGCACGACGGCCGTCGTCGCCACCAGCGAGCCCAGGAAGCAGCCCGCAGGCCCCGCGCCCGTCCCTTCGAGCACGCTGTAGCCGATATAGGTCGCGCTGTTGATGCCGATCGGCCCCGGCGTCATCTGCGAAATCGCCACGATGTCCGTGAACGCCGCCTCGGTAATCCACCCGTGGACGTCCACCACCATGTGCTCGATCAGCGTCAGCATCGCATAGCCGCCGCCGATCGTGAACGCGCCGATCAGGAAGAAGGTCAGGAACAGCTGCACGAAAATCATTTCCGGAGCCCCTCCCGGTGCTCACGCCACCAGCTGATGCCGACGGCGACGGCAATGCTGACCAGCAGCACATAGACCGGCGACACCTTCAGGAAGGCAATCAGCCCCAGCGTCACCGCGGTGATGCTCCACGCGAGCACGCTGTGGTTCGACTCCTTCGCCATCTTGAGCATCGGCACCGCGATCAGCGCGACCACGGCGGGGCGGATGCCCTGGAAGATGCTGACGACGGCGGGGACGTCCTGGTAGCCGGTAAAGAACATGGCGATCAGCAGGATGATCAGGAAGGAAGGCAGGCAACTGCCGAGCGTGGCGACGACGCTGCCCCGGGTCCCGCGGATCTTGTAGCCCGTGAAGATCGAGATGTTCACGGCCAGCAGGCCCGGCGCGGACTGCGCCAGCACGAGGATGTCCGGGAATTCCTCCTCGGAAATCCAGCCGCGCCGGATGATTTCCTCCCGGATCAGGAGGATCATCGCGTAGCCGCCGCCGATCGTGAACGCGCCGATTTTCGCGAATACCAGGAACAAATCCCGCAGGGGAACCGCTTGTCTGCTTTCCATAACCGTTTACAAAGATAATTCTCTAAAAAAAATAAGCAAAAAGTTTGGCGGGAAAGAAAAAGTAGTTATCTTTGCAGCCCGCTTGAAAAGAAAGCGGACTGTTCATTGAAAATATTGAAAGATAAGTACAACAAGTACCGAGAACAAATGAATCGAGAGCGTTGATTTCTTTGGAAATTGGAAGCGTCAGGACAAGCTTAGTGAAATAAGAAATTATACAAAGAAGAGTTTGATCCTGGCTCAGGATGAACGCTAGCGGCAGGCTTAACACATGCAAGTCGAGGGGCAGCGCGGGGTAGCAATACTCTGGCGGCGACCGGCGGAAGGGTGCGTAACGCGTGAGCAACATGCCCGTG
>JAEEGN010000228.1 GCA_016280345.1 Selenomonadaceae bacterium
GCCGACGTCCAGCGTCCGGATAATGACCTCCCGATCCTTCAGGGCTTCCAATACCTGCCGGTACGCCGCAAACTGCGTCTCCTCATCGGGATAGTCGTCCCGCCCCAGATAAAGGAATTCGCTTCGGAACAGGCCGACGCCTTCCCCGTCGTTTTCCAGAACCGCGGGCACGTCCTCCGGACCGCCGATATTGCAGCAGATACGGATGCTCTGCCCGTCGCGCGTCACGCTTTTCTGCCCGCGAAGGCCCTTCATTTGCTCGTCCAGCGCAAGCTGGCGTTCCTGCATTTCCAGGAACGCTTTCTTTGTTTCCCGGTCCGGCCCGACGCAAACGCTGCCGGCGCCGCCGTCCAGAAGGACTTCGCAGCCCTCCGGCGCGGCGTCCATGATCCCCGCCGCGCCGATGACCGCGGGAATCCCCATGGTTCTGGCCATGATCGCGGTGTGGCCGTTGACGGAGCCGCCGGCGGTAATCAGGCCCAACAGCTTCGTTTTGTCCAGCTGCACCGTCTCGCTGGGCGACAAATCCTCCGCCGCCAGGATCACCGGCCCCGGCAGTTCGGCGGCAGCGCCGTCGCCGCCGGCAAGGCAGGCGGCGATCCGGCGGCACACGTCCCTGATATCCGCCGACCGTGCCTGAAGATAGGGATCGTCCAGGGAAGCAAACTCTTCCGCGAGTGCCGCGCCGGTATCCATGACCGCCGCCTCGGCGCCGCGCCCCTTTTCCCGGATCAGCGTCTCCACGCCGTCCGTCAGGTCCGGGTCTTCGGCCAGAAGCTGGTGCCCCTCCAAAAGGGCGGCCGCCTCCTCGCCGGAGCGCTGACGCACCTGCTCCGCCAATAGGCCGAGCTGGTCCACAGCCCGGGCCTGCGCGGCGAGGAAACGCGTCCACTCCGTATCCGGGTCCGTGGCGGCGGCCCGACGAATCACGGTTGCCGCCGGATGGTGGAAATACAAGGGGCCGCGGACCAGCCCCGGGGACACCCCAACGCCCTGTAAGGAAATCATCAGCGTCCTCCTTATGAAAAGACGTCATTCGCGTTCAGGCGCAGACGATCACAGATTCTCCCGGAAAAAGGCTTCCAAAGCGACCGCCGCCGCCTCTTCATTGTCGCCGCTGACATTGATGGTAACGGTCTCCCCTTGTTTCACGGCCAGTTTCAGGACGGCGGAACTGCGCAGCAGATTCACGGTATTCCCGTCCCTGGTGATCGTGATCTCGTGGCCGGGGAATTCCTTGACCTTTTTGACCAGCGGCGTGACGGTGCGCAGGTGGATGCCTACGGGATCGGTAATCGTATATTGAAAGGTTTTCATGGCACCATCCACCTCACGCCTGCACGAAGGCCGGAGAATTCGCCGGGGCGTTCAGCAGCTTCTCCAGCTCATCATCCAGCTTCAGCAGGGTAATGGAAAAGCCTTCCATATCCAACGAGGTCATATAATTGCCGACGATGGTTTTGGCGATGACCAGCCCCTTGCCCGTCAGCGCCTCATGGATATGCCGGTTGGCGATGAACAGCTCCATCAGCGGGGTGCCGCCCATGCCGTTGACCAGAACCGCGATCCGGTCGCCGGCTTTATAAATGCCCTCGGCCAGGATCTTGTTCAGGAGCTTGTCGACGATATCGTCGGCCGATCCCATCTTCTCCCGGTTGACGCCGGGTTCGCCGTGAATGCCGAGGCCAATCTCGATCTCGTCTTCCGCCAGTTCAAAACTGGGCTTGCCCGCCGCCGGAACCGTGCAGGCGCTCAGCGACATGCCCATAGAGCGGACATTCGCGATGACCTTTTCCGCCACCCGCTTGACACTTTCCAGATCTCCGCCCGCTTCAGCGCAGGCGCCCGCGATCTTATGGACAAAAACGGTGCCGGCAATGCCGCGCCGCCCTGTCGTCCAAGTGCTGTTCTCCACGGCCACGTCGTCCGCCACAACGACCTTCTCCACCTGAATACCTTCGTCGGCAGCCATATCCGCGGCCATCTCAAAATTCATGACGTCGCCGGTGTAATTCTTGATGACCAGCAGCACGCCTTTGCCGCCGTTGGCGGCCTTGATGGCCTCGTAGACCTGATCCGGCGTCGGGGAGGTAAACACGGCGCCGGCCACGGCTCCGTCCAGCATGCCCTTGCCCACGAAGCCGCCGTGGGAAGGCTCATGGCCGCTGCCGCCGCCGGAAATCAACGCCACCTTCCCGGCAGAGCCGCCGGCTCTGACCAGCACATCCAGACCGTCCAGCCGCCGCACATACTGGGGATAAGCGGCCGCCATGCCGTCCAGCATTTCATTGACCACATTGTCGACTTCGTTGATGAGCTTTTTCATGACCTTTTCCTCCTCCTGTCAGGTGTGAAAATGGATAATTGGATTACAGCTTTTCTTCTCCCGGGCGCTTTCCGCGGCATGGATCACTTCTTCCAGCGACGCGCCGGTAGACGCTTCGATCACCGCTACCACAGCGCCCTCCACGAGGGGCGCGTCGGCAATCCTGGCGGGAAATTCCCCGTCCAAAAGGTCAATTGCCGTCTCCGCGCTCATGATGCCGCTGCCAAGATCGACTAAGACAGCCACGCCGTTGCCGTCGTTGGCGCTGCGGATCGCGTCCAGAATCCGCGTCGGATCGGTTCCCAAAGAGCCGTCTTTCAGCCCGCCGGCCGGAATCATTTGCCTGTAACCGGAAGCCATCTGCAAGGCGAGGTCGCACACACCTTCGGCAATCTTGCTGCTGTGGGAAACAATAACCAATCCTACCATGCGCTCACCCCCGCAGGAAATCCCGGACAGCTTCCATGATCAGCGTCGCGGAAGTAGCGCCGGGATCCTGATGTCCGATACTTCGGTCCCCCAGATAGCTCGCCCGGCCCTTGGTGGCGCGGATCGTCCGGGTAAACGCCACGCCGTCTCTGGCAGCGGCGCAGGCGGCGTCCATCGCTTCGAACACGTCGGAGGAAGCCGTCATTTTCTCCGTAAAAGACTCCAACGCCGGAATCAGAGCGTCCAGCATCGTCTTCTCGCCCCGGACAGCCTTGCCTCGTTTCTGAATGCCGCCAATGACGGCGTTCAGGATGACCGGAACATCCCCGGCATCAAGGCTTTCTTTCCCGGCAACGGCTTTCCCGGCCTCCATGAAGGCGGTTCCGTAAAGAGGCCCCGACGCGCCGCCGACGGTGGACAAAAGCGTCATCCCCGTCTTTTTAAGGACTTCGCCGATATTGGCATTGTCCGGGGGAACCTTCTCCAGGACAGCCTGAAACCCTCGGGCCATATTGACGCCGTGATCCGCGTCGCCGATTTCCCGATCCAGGTCCGTCAGATAATCCTTGTTGTCAATGATTCTTTCCGCGATCCGGCTGATACAGTCGTAAATCTTTGTCCCCATTCCTCACAATGCCTCCCGTATCTGAGATTAAAAAATGCGTGGCCAATACCATGTTTCGACTAAATTATAACAAAGGGCGCTCCGTTTTTCCATCCATCCCCCGCCGGATACAGGTATGCTTTCTCCCTTGTACCGGGGTGGAGTTTCCAAATGTCGCGCTTTCATCCTCACATCGCAATATTCAACAATACATTCAAAAATCCTGCTTCCCGAAAATCAGCAAATGACGTAAAAACTGCTTATGGCGTTGGCCATTCCGGGAGCTATAGGAGGAACCTATAGCCGGCGATAGGATTTAGGGATTTTACAGACCCGGCAAAAGATGGTATCATGCGTTTCGTAAAGCTGAAACACGCGAAGGCTGATCAGAAAGACTGAAGGCCGGACAGGAAAACGTCATTCGTTTTTCCTGCCCGGCCTGTTTGTTTGGGGGGGGATGTCTTACGAAAGACGCAGGCTGTAACCGACATCATAAAGGATAATACGACATGGGAATGAAAGGGAGTATGAAGCATGGCGGATGTATTGGAAAAGCTGAAGCAGTCGATTCTGGAGTTTGACGAGGACGCGGCGGTGGAAGCCGCGAAAGAGGCGGTGGCGGCGGGCACCGATCCGGTGAAGGCCATCGGCGCGCTGGCCGAGGGGCTCAACGAGCTCGGCGAGGCCTTCGAGAAAATGGAGGTGTTCCTGCCGGAGATCATGCTGGCCTCCGACGCCTTCAAGGCGGCGCTGGAGATCCTGGAGCCGGAGCTGAAAAAGACCCACAAGGAGGGCCAGAAGGCCATCCCGGTGGTCATCGGCACCGTGCAGGGCGACGTCCACCAGGTGGGCAAGGATATGGTGGCCACCTTCCTGACGACGGCGGGCTTCGACGTCCACGACCTGGGCGTGGACGTGTCGCCGTCGCGGTTCCTCGAGGAAGCGAAGAAGGTCGGCGCCAAGGTCATTGCCGTCGCCTCGCTGATGTCCACGACGCGCCCGGTGCAGAAAGATCTCATCGACTTCCTGGAGGCGAAGGGCGTCCGGCAGAACTACATCGTGCTGGTGGGCGGCGGCGTCGTCACCAAGGAATGGGCCGAAGAGATCAAGGCCGACGGCTACGGGCAGGACGCCATCGCCACCGTGCAGCTGGCGAAGAAGCTGCTGCGCATCGCCTGACACCGGAACCGGGGTCAGAAAGGTTTTCCGTGAAACAGCCGGAGGCAATGCAGAAATCATTTTCAAAAAATGTTTCACGTGAAACAATCGAACATAAACTGGAAATAAAATGAAAGCCCCGACTTCCTGAAAGCGGGGCGGAGAAAGTATCGGAGGGGATTTGTATGAGCCACGGGACGAAAGGAAAGTTCATCGAGTATTGGGGACGCGGCGAGACGGGGCCGATCGCGTTTCAGAAGGAATTTGACACGAAGATTTACTGGCCGCGCCTGAAGGAACTGACGAAGAAATACAACATCGAGTACGCGCCGGGCAAGGTGGTACCGACGGACGACGACGAGCTGGACGCCATCTGGCAGGCGGGCCGGGAACTGCTGCTGGACGTGGGCATCCTGAACGTGTCCACGGAGCGCCGCATCACCTTCACTGAAGACGAGTTGGACGACGCCCTCGCCAACCTGCCCACCGAGGTCACGCTGGGCGAGGGACAGGACGCCATCACGATCCCGCACCGCGGCTTCGAGGACTACGACAGTGGCCGCACGCCGGTGGGCGTCATGGGGCGCATTCTGGGCCCGGTTTCCGACGATCTCTACGAGAAGATCGCCTTGTCCTACGCCCAGGAGCCGCTGATCGACTACGTCCATTTCCAGGGCGTGAAGGAGAAAATCAACGGCATTCCCATCAAGCCCGGCTCCCCCTTTGAGATGATGGCGGAGATCCAGCACGTCTCGACGGTGAAGGACATCCTGCGCCGCGTCGGCCGCCCCGGCTTCCCGGACGGCGGATCGACGCCGGTGAACCTGCGGGCCGAGATGGCGGCGGCGAATCCGCTTTGGGGCGTGGGGAAGGGCGACGTGCGCCACGTCTATATCATGCCGCAGCTGAAAACGGACTACGACCAGATGTGCCGGGCCTATTTCTGGCACCAGTACGGAGCGAATATCTGGGGCATCCTCCAGTCGTACATCGGCGGCGCGGCGGGCGGCCCCGCCACCTCGGCGGTGAACGGCGTCGCCGACCTTCTGGCCTACGTCATGCTCTACGAGCCGACGATCCTCGGCACCTGGCCGACGGACGCGCTCTACTTCTCCAACAGCAGCAAGTACGCCCTCTACGTGGCGAACTACGGCGGCGCGGCCTTCCAGAAACACACCCACTTCCCGTCCCTCGTGGGCGCGGCCTGGCAGATGACGGCGGGCATCGGCAGCGAGGAATACTTCTGGGAGACGGCGGCGGGCGCCATCGGCAGCGCCACGCTGGGCTTCCTGGTGGCGGGCGGCACCGGCCACCAGAGCGCCGGCCTCGACCACGCCTGCGGCCTTGGCGCGCGGTTCGCCGCCGAAGTCGGGCGCGCCGTGGGCGAGGCTCGGCTCACGCGGCAGCAGGCCAACGACCTCGTCAACCGGATCCTGCCGAAGTATCAGCCGCTGATCGACAACCGCACCCTGCACACGAAGGGCGGCGACTTCCGCACGGTCTATGACCTGACGACGGTGCAGCCGAAGCCGGAATATCTCGCCATCTACAACAAGGTCAAGGCGGAGCTGCGGACGATGGGGCTGCCAATCAAATAAGGGGCCGTCTTTACAAATTCATTTCGTGTGTTACAATGCAGAGGGGATGGGGAAAGCCGCCATTTTCCTCTGCATTGCTGTGCAGGCGGCGGGCGGTGCCTGACGCGGCCCGCCGCGGCTGCGATGACAGGAGGGATCCCGTATGGCCGAAATGAACGAGGTTGCGGTCGCGTTCGCGTGCGACAGCGAGCGGAGCGAACTGTCGCCGACGCACGTCCTGAGCGAAGATCTTTGCCAAAAGGCGGGCGTGCGGTACGAGGACGTGTTCACGGACGCGGCGGCGATGGCGCGCATGGCGCGAACCATCAGGGTCGCGGACAAAGACGTGCTGTGCCGCCTGCCCTTTTCCGTCGCCGTCGAGGCGGAGCAATACGGCGCTGTGCTGTCGCTGAACCGAAAGACGCGCCTGCCCGCCGTCCGGGGATTTCCTCGCGCGAAGCTGGAAGAGATCACGGACCTGCCGCCCTTCGACTTCGCCCGGGGGCAGATGGCGGCGGCGCTGGCGGCGGCGGAGCGGCTTTCCCGCCAGGGGGAGACAGTGCTTTTCGATATCCAGGGCGTCTTCAGCATCCTGAGCATGATCGTGCCGTCGAAGGAAGTCTATAAGGCGCTGTACCGCAAAGGCGACCGGCTGCGGGCGCTGGCGGAAACGCTCCGGGGTCATCTCGCGGCCTACGCGCGGGAAGCGGTAGCTCGGGGCGTGAAGATCATCGCTTACACCGACGCGACGATCGCCAGTGACCTGGTATCACCGGCCTGTTATAAGAACCTCTGCGGCGCGGTGACGTTGGACGCGGTGCGCGCCATCCGCGGGGCGGCGC
>JAEEGN010000229.1 GCA_016280345.1 Selenomonadaceae bacterium
CGCCGGCGGACCGTCTGCGCCTGGGCCGGGCCTTCGCCGCCGTCGCCAAGCGGTACGGCATGCGTCTTTACGCCTGCCTCGAAGGGGAGGACCTGCGGCCCTTCGGCGTCGATACCTCGGGCTGCCTGGCCGCCCCCGCCATCGAACGCGCCCTCGGCCAATCCCTCACCGTGCCCCGGCTCTCCCCAGCACGCCGGGGCTGTCCCTGCCTGCTGGGAGCCGACGTCGGCGCCTACAACACCTGCGCCCACGGCTGCCGCTACTGCTACGCCAATTACGACGCCGCCACCGTCGCCCGAAACCGTCGCCGCCACGACCCCGCCTCGCCGCTCCTCATCGGCCACCTCCACCCCGGCGACGAAATCCGCGACGCCCGCCAGGAATCCTGGCTCAGCCCCCAGACAAGCCTGCCCCTGGACTAGCAGCAAAGCTCCGATATCCTGTCCTATCCCGCCATTTGAAGCAAAGCGCCGGGCCAACGTCCGGCGCTTTTCCTATGCCCCGGGAGCGCCTCACACCGCTAAACGGGAGAGCAATTCCCGGCGTCGCATCTCCGAAGTTGCACTATTTGTGAAAGAAATCACCCTATTCTTGAAAACATGGGTTCTGTATTCTGTGATATGATGATAAGGGAGCCAAAAGGAATTTTACCCTGGGAAAAGCCCGCCACCACAGGAAAGACGGGCGGCTGTTACCCCCGGGGACAATGACAACCCCGCTGAAACCGGCTATACTCATACCATGGAGGGCGACGCTTCGTGGGAAAGGACGCCGACATGAAAGACCATGTTTCCGACAGCGAGCGGATCAAAAGAATAGGGCTCCGCATCGCGTTCTACCGGAAACAGCGGCGCCTGACGCAGAAAATGCTGGCAGAAAAGGCGAATATCAGCACCAGCTACCTGAGCAAGATTGAGTCGGCGGGTACAGACGTGGCCTTCTCCCTGCTCTCTCTTTTCCGGCTGGCAGACGCGCTGGAACTGGAACCCTACCGTCTCCTGATGCCGATCGACGAGAACTGCCTGCTCGGTTACGACGAGAAGGCGAATCCGGCGACGAAAGGCAAAAAATGAAGGAAACCGCCCGAAAGCGCATTGCCTCCATCGGGAAAGGTCACTATTTGGCAGAGATTGGGAGGGGCGCAACATGTCGATGCCCCTACAGAAACATACGTCGCACGGTATGTGTCCGCATTGCGGCAAGCGATACTCCATTGTCAAGGGTAAAGGATGATTACGCGTTGTGCGTAGCAGATAATTCAAGAGAAATCTTTTGTTGTGAGGTGGACCATGGGTATAGGAAATAAAATTGACGAAGCAGCGGAAGCCAAGGCAGCAGCAGAAGAAGCTGCCGCAAAAAAAGCCAAGGAATCGAAAAAAGAGCCGCCGATAGTATTTGTCCCCGAAGAACCCAAGTATTCCCTGGATGATATTATTTTGCCTGATAGTGTTAAGGATAAAATCTTGGACGCGGCTGAATATGCGGAAAACAGCAAAATCGTCTTTGAACAGTGGGGCTTGGGAAAAACACATAAATACTCGAAGCGGATCGGCATCAATTTGTACGGCGCACCGGGAACGGGAAAAACGATGGCCGCCCATGCCATCGCAAAACGCCTAGAGAGAAAAATCCTGTTGATAAACTATGCCGACATTGAATCAAAATATGTGGGCGAAACGCCGAAAAACATACGACGCGCGTTCGAAGCGGCGAAGGAAACGCACAGCATCTTGTTTTTTGACGAAGCCGACGCGATTTTAAGCAAGCGCGTCACAAGCATGTCGAACGCAACGGATGTCAGCGTGAATCAGACACGCTCCGTCATGTTGATGTTGATGAACGAGTATCAGGATTTTATCATTTTTGCGACCAACTTCATCGAAAACTTTGATGCCGCATTTATGCGGCGAATTTCGATGCACGTCAAATTTGAATTGCCCGATGTGGAATGCAGAAAAAAGCTATGGAAAATGTATGTTCCGCGCTCCATGCCAACGGATTTGGATTTTGACGAAATCGCGGAGAAATTTGGCGGTGTATCTGGCAGTGACATATCCAATGCGGTACTTACCGCCGCTTTCAAGGCGGCGCGGCAGAGAGACAACATTGTCAGGAAGCCGCTTTTCTATGAGGCAGTCAACGATATTATTATGAGCCGAAAGGCAAATGAAAAAAGCGAGGTGATCGTTACTAAGAGGAAAGTGTCCGAAGAATATGTCAAGGAGCAGTTGAAAAAGGAGAGTGAATCATAATGCTTCCATGGTTGGGCTGGGCGGCGCTTGCATTGGGTGGAGTTCTTGTTGTTGCGTATTGGGATGAAATTGTTAATTGGTTGAAAGACCTGATTCCCAAAGTTCATAAAATGTTGCGCTCAATCACACATGCGGCAGCCGCTTTTATCGAACGTGTTGAAAACGGATTGGCTGCTCTTCGTCACAAATTGTATTACAAAGAAAACGGTCAATGGGTAGAGGAAACTACAACGAGAAAGATCAAGGAGAGTGAAGTGCCAGCAAGCATCCGGCGAAAGATCGGTTATTCTGAAGAAGAAGTTACAGAAGAAATTGAAGCTGAATTGGGGATGGAACTATGAATGCAGTACAGGAACGGCTCCAACAGTTATCAGATTTAATCGGCAATGTTCTTTTTTTATCAGCGTGGAAGCACTTTATTGATTGGCTAAAAGAATTGGTTGTCAAAGTCAATACAGAATTGCAAGGAATCCCGCATGCAGCCGCTATGTTCATCGAGCGTATTGAGGATAAATTGGTCGCGATCCGACATAAATTGTATTACAAGGAAGATGAAAAATGGACAGAGGAAATTTCGACGAGAAAAATGCTAGAATCCAGTGTGCCAGAAAATCTTCGGATGAAAATTGCTGATACTGAATCAGAAATAACAGAGGAAATTGAGGCAGAATTGGGCATGGAATTGTGAGGTGCAGGAAAATGAGTTTTATTAATATTTTCGGATTAGGTGAAGCAGTAACAGAAGTTGCAAAGACACTTGAGGTTGCAGCCTCGGGAATCACGGCGATGTTCGATGTCGTTCTTAGTCCGAATATGAGCTTGGAACAACTTGCAGGTACCTATTCAAAAAAAATAGACGAATTGATTTTGGCCGAGATGAATAAGAAACTTGATTATGTGGGCGGTTCATTTAATGTCGAATATGCTAACGAATCCGCATTTCAAGTATCATATGAACTATATTTTCAAGATGAAAACAAAGAATGGGTCAAGAAGGAAGCAAAAAGCAAACCGCAAAAAATGAGCTATTTGAAGCAGGAAGCGGTTGCGGAACTCCACAAGAAAAAGAAGGTGTCCTTCGAGATTGATCCACCGTCGGCAAAACGCGAGGAGAAAAAAGAGATTGTTCCGAAGAAGGAATCGAAAGAGAATGAAGAATAATGACGTTCCCTTGCAATCGGTGCGGCCTCTGTTGCCGTCGCGTTGGCAAAACCTCAATCGGCAAGCATTTAGCACGAGAAGACGGCGTATGCAAATATTTCGACGATGAAACCCATTTATGCACAATTTATGCAACGAGGCCGCTTTTTTGTAGGGTCGATGAATATTATGATGTCCATTTCAGTGAAACAATAACTCGAGAGGAGTTTTATCGCCTCAATTCAGAAATCTGCGAAAAATGGCAGGAAGCAGATGATGGAGGTGTAATAATTGATTGAAAAACAGAACTATCATGGAAAGATTCTTAGCACAGAGACAAGTGCTGACGGTAAAACTACCACAGAAAAGAAAGTCGTAAATTATGATAAGATTCCCTCTAAGATAAGGAAGAAACTGGGGGAAGATCGAGATATTCTCAACGCTTTTCTACAAGATTTTGACTCCCCACAAGAACGCGAGTTGGCTTCATATATAGCCTACCGATATGGGCAGCATGGCGCCATAGAGGATTATGCAGAAGCAGAAGCACATCTTGTTGAATATGTGTCTATGACGACAAACTCTATTCTAGACAAAGCATGGGAATTATATAATATCTATAGATATGAAAAATACGACGTCATCTTCGACCAGGCAAAGATGGAAGCTTGGCTTAATGAGTACATATCGGCAAAGACAACTTCCACAGCGGACAAAATGCTGGAATGGTATAAAGTATATCGGTATGGGGTCTATGATTTTAATCTTAATCCTGTCCGCGATTATTCTAGAGCCTTATATTGCCTGAATGAATACATTTCTGCCAGAGCAAATCAAGGGGAGGATAAATTTGATGTAGAGTGCGAGATTGTCCAAGGCTTCTTGCACGGAGCGCTGGGCTTGCAACGGAACGCCAATGATGCCGAACAGATGATGGGACGCATATACGATTCGATTGATTTAGGCGATAAAGAAAAATGGGCCAAGTTTCATCAATTTTTGGAAAATGAAAACGTTACAAATAAATACGTTGAAGCCTTGCAAATTATCCAAAAGCAGAAATATGATTTATCGTGGCTTTTTTCAATAAATAAGAACGAACAATTTAATCCAATTTCGAGTGTATGGTATGCAGCTTGGACAGCGGTTTCAATGTACGCTATGATGGTTTCACGTCCCGGGGGCTGGACTGCGGTAGCATTTATTATTAGTGTTGTCATGGCAGGCAAAGTGATAATCGATATTTGGAGATCAAGGAAGTGGCGAAAAGGAGAAAAAGTATGGAGCGGCTTGATGCAAATTGCACCTCATCGTCAACTTACGCCGTTGAGTGATGTATTTCAAGGATCTCCCGAAGCTCCAAATCACGGTTGTTTGTTTGCGTTTGGGTATTTCATCCTTGCAATTATATTGTATAATGCGATTTCGTCCGCGCCATCAAGCTATGGCACGATAAGCTACTGGGAACATAGACTAAACTCTATGGCAAGAGAATATGGTATAGGCAATTATTCTACGATAAACGACTCGGAACGCAGACTACAACAGAACCAAATAGAGAAACCTACAACGGTTGAATCTAAGATCAACGAAACCGAGTCGTCAAAAACAGTCGATGCACCTCCGACACAACCGAAAGAAACTCCGCGTGAGGAAGCCGTCAAGGCGTTTAGTGCGTTTCATCGGGAGATAACGGGCCACAACTTGAAAATGGCATATTCCTATTTTGGGCAAAACATACAGAATGAAATGCTGTATGACGGATGGGCGCCAGGGTTTGCCAATACGGTCAGCAGCACACCAAAGGAAATCGAGGTAGAGGAGGAATCTGAAGATCGGGTCGTTTTGAAATATAATCTGGAAGCGGTGGATAATCCCGGAGGAACAAAGAATTATACCGGTACGGCCATCCTTGTTAAAACCGATTCAGGCTGGAAGATTGACGATATGGAAAATCAACTGGTTAGGACTTTGGAAAATGAGTTGATGCTTGGAAATATCGCCATTGGAGATACATTTGAGTCTGTAAAAAAGAAATTAGGCAAACCAACGAAACAGAAGAATGAGAATGGCAGGAAATGTTATTTCTATCCATCTATGGAGATATATTGTGAAAACAATAGGATTGCTGCGTTGGTTTCAAATTCGTCCCAAGTTGCAACCCCGAGTGGAATCCGGGAAGGTTCTTCGTTGCAAGATGTGTTGAACGCTTACGGAGCCGGATATGCGAAATCTCGCTATGAGAATTTGGATTTATACGAATATGAAACCACGTCTGAAGGGCATTCGGTTATGATGCGTTTCGCAGTGAACAGAACAACGAATCGAGTCGATTATATTTCTATTAGAAGGAGGTGATTATTGCCATGCGACCACTGAACATCAAACGAGGAAACGGCGTTTGCGCGTTTTGCCAGAACTGGTACGATCCAACAAATACTTCCATTCGTCCAAAGCAGCCTACCGCCGGAATATGGGAGTACGACGAAAAGGTGGAAAACATCTGCAAGCTAAACGGAGTCAAGAAAAAAGCTCTTATGACTTGCAAGGATTACATTTGCAAGATATAAAGCGCACACAGTATGAAAGCAAGCGCGCCGACAGCATTTCCGTCGGCGCGCTTCTTTTCACTATATGTGTATATACGTGTTATAATAAACGGCAAAACCTACCCTCCCGGAAGAATATACTATGTATAGATACGAACCCGGCAAGCCATGATGGCGCTTCGTAGGCTGTCTCCGGCCAAAAAATGCGCGCCGGTATGAAATTTAAGGGCTATACTTGCAAGGTATGACACCGCGAAAAAGTGGCAGGAAGACGTATGCCTTCCCGCCGCTTTGTTTTTTCCTTTTGAATCGCAATACCCGTGAAAAACCAACGCGTTTTCACGCTGTCAAAGTTAACCGTGCCGCTTGCCGATGGTTTTATCAAGGATTCTCCGTCCCGGAGCAGCACGTCTACGATGACGCCGAAAACGTCCTCATACTCGACCAACTGTTTCTGTGTGCTGTCCGTTTCTGACAGAGCCGCCGCCCCGCATTCACTCATCCTCCGGACGGCCCAGGAGGGGGGAGAGCGACAGGCTGCTCAGAAGTTCGTTGGTCTCATCGACGGAGAGGCGTCTTTCCAGCGCGAACCAGAGGACGCTGTCCCAGGGATTGCGGACATAGAGCTGCCCGGCCCCGGCGTAGTAGAGGAGGTATTGCGTCTCCTGCGGAGTGAGGCCGAGGCCGACGGCCAAAGAGAGGGCTTTCAGCCGGGAGGAATTTTTCTTGCGTCCGGCGAATATATGATAGGCATAGACGGGCTCCAGCCCGGACCGCCGGACCGCTTCGGCCTTGCTGATCTGCTTCTTGGCCAGCATTTCGCTCAGGTAGTCCGCCAGCGTGCGCTCCCGGAGGTTTTCCTGATTTTCCACGAGAAACTGGCTCACATCGCCGGCTTCTCTGAGTTCGTTCTCCAGCCGTTTCGTATCCTTGATTGCCATTGAAACGTCTCCTTCCCTCCTCACAGGATAATACAGGATTCAGCGGAAAGCAAGGTGATTTTGTGCCAGTCCTCGCCGACGAGTTTCTTGACGCCGCCCTGGAAAAGCTGCGTCTGCTACGCCAGACGGAGAAGGGCGAAGTATGGCTTGTTTCGCTGACCCGCACCGGGCAGGTCGCGGTCCTGAAACGGAGTTACCGCAGCGGGCTTCCCTACGCCGCCCTGATGGAGCACCCGCATCCCCTTTGGCCGAAGGTGCTTTACTGCCGGGAGACGGAGCGGGAAACCGTGGTGGTCGAGGAGTTTATTCCGGGGGAATCCCTGGCGGTCCGGGTAGAAGAGCGGCGCTGGCTTACGGAGGCGGAGGCGCGAAACATCCTGCTCCAGCTTTGCGATGGGCTGGCCGCGCTCCACGCGATGGGCGTTATCCATCGCGATATCAAGCCGTCGAATCTCATCCTGCAAGCCGGGAATGTCGTGCGGCTCATTGATTTCGATGCCGCCCGCACGGTAAAGGAGGGAACCGGCGCCGATACGGTGCTCCTCGGAACGACGGGCTACGCGCCGCCCGAACAATACGGCTACGGACAGACGGACGCCCGCAGCGACCTCTTCTCCGTCGGCGCGACGATGAAACAGCTCCTGGGGGAGGACTATGAAGGAGAACTGTCGGCGATTCTCGCCCGTTGTACGGAGCTTGACCCCAAGCGACGGTTTGTCTCAGCGTCAGATCTGCGGCAAGCGATCTTGCGCGGCCCGCGTTGGCGGCAGGGGCGGCGGGCATTGGCCTGTCTTCTTGCCATTGCGGTTTTCGCGGGCGGCGCTTTCTGGTATGGGAACCAATCCGGGCCAAATCCGGCGGCAAATCCCCCGTCCGAACCCGTAGTGACGGGTAACAGCGGGGCTCGGCCGGCGACGCCGGCACCTCCGGCAACGGCCCCGTCGCCGGCTGAACCATCGGGCAAGCCGGAACCGGCGGCAACTCCTCCGGCAGCCGAAAAGCCGCCCCTGCCGGAGGAAGCGGCGCCCGGGGCGGCAGAGAAGGCAACGTCCGAAGCGCCGGAAGAAGAGGCATCAAATGTCATTTACGCCGCCGCGTATCTGAACGGTCAGCGGCTGGGCGCCTGGGCGGACGATACCGATATCCGCTGGGGCGCGCTGCTGGAGATTGGAACACCGTCATGGGAAAGCTGGCGTCAGGCGGATGGATCGATGCGCTTTCCCGATGATTGGAACCTGCGGCTCCATGTCGTGAACCGGAGCGGCGCTACCTGGCATAGTCCTTCGCTGACCATCACCTATAACGACCACGGCCATACGGAAGAAGCGGTTTTTCGCGGGCAAACTTTGGCCGCCGGGGAGGAAACGGTGTTCACGGTACCCCTGAGCCGGTATCGCGTTGCCGAGCCGGCGGCCGAATATCCGACGCGGGATTTCCATCTGCATCTTTCCGGCAGTGGCCCCCAGGCCATTCACGGCGCCGATGCCGACATCCAGTTTCACTTCATGGCGCGGGGCGAGAAAACGTTAAATGAAATAATCCGCCAGCAGGAGGCACGGGGCACGAAAACGCTGGATGAGCTGATCCGCCAGCAGGAGACGAAGGAATTGGGAAGATAGCGTCCCGTAATCGCTTTGGATTTGCGATAGGGAACCTTGACGAAAGCCGCCTATATGAAAAAAAGAGCCCGCGAAGCCAGAACTTCGCGGGCTCTTTGCCATCTTGCAGGCAGGGCCACCAAAGGGCTATTCCAGCAAGTCCTCCTCCTCTTCGCGGAAGAAGGTGCACTGGTTACCAGGGGTCTTCTTGCTGATGTAGGTGGCGGCGTCGGCCCGCCGGTAAAGTTCGGTGAAGTCCATTCCGCTGCCGGGGAAGAAGGCGCAGCCGAGGCTGACGGTGATGGTCCGCTGGCCGAGTTCGGGAATCCGGATGTTCCCGATTGCCCGGAACAGCGTCTCGGCCATCATCGTCCCTTCCTTTTCGTCATTGACGCCGAGGGCGTAGCAGGCGAATTCGTCGCCGCCGAGCCGCATGACGACGTCGCTGTCGCGGAAGGTTTTCTTCAGGCAGTCGGCGATGGCGCGGATTACCTTGTCCCCGGCCTCATGGCCGTAAGTGTCGTTGATGGACTTGAATTTGTCGGCGTCCAGCAGGCAGAACATGCCACTGAGGCCCATGTCCATGAGGGCGCGGATTTCCCGCTCGCCGCTGCCGCGGTTCCGCAATCCGGTCATGGCGTCGGTCTCGGAGAGCTGGCGCAGGTGTTCCTCGCGGCGCTTTTCCTCGTCGATGATCTCAATGGCGAAGACGGCCTGGCGGACGGTTCCTTTCTCGTCAGCGTCCACCACGATGAGCGAGGCGCGGCACCAGCCGTACTGCGCGCTCAGGAATTCCCGGCGAAGGGGGCCGCCATCCGCGAGACGCTGCGGCAGCGTCGTGAGGTCGATGAAGCCGAGCATATCAACGGCGCTCTCCGGGCTCGTCATGGCCCGAACGGCTTCGTCCAGGCGGCTCTGGTCGAGGGGACCGTCCCCGGGGGCGAAGAGGCGAACGCCGGGGTCACGACTGAGTTCATGGATAAAGCTGCCGGTCAGGTCCAGCAGGTGCATCGTCACGTACAGTCTCGCGTGGCTGGCGATGCCGCTCTTTCTCGCTTCCTGGTGCTCCCGGTCCAGACCGTAGCGGATGAACGCCAGCAGGGCAATCATGGACAGGCCATAGCCGATCAGCATATAGATGACCAGGTTTGAAAGCGCGCCGCCGGTATCGTCGGCCGCCCGCTGTATCACCAGGTACCAGTGGAAGTCGGGAATGTACCGCGCGATGATGTAGTTGTTGCCTTCCCGGCGCATCGTGAATTGCTCGGCACTCTGCTCCGCCAGGAAGGCCTGCATCTTCGCCCACTCCATGTCGGGCGGGACCGTGTCGAGCTGGGCGTACCCGTCCCGGTCGATGAAGCTGATCTGGATGTGGTTTTCCGTCTCGCAGCGGCGCAGGAGCTTCTGGAGCGCCGACAACCGCACACCCACGCCGCATACGCCGAGAAGCCCGCCGTTTCCGTCCACGATGCGGGTATCGACGAAGATCTTCCAGATGTGGTGGTCGGCTTCGTCCATGCCGGCGTCAAACTCGTATTCATCCCCCTTGTCCAGGAACCTCGCGTACCAGGCGTCCTGCTCGTCCTCGAGGTCGACGCGCTTGATGAAGCCGTTGCGGGAGTAATAATTCCGCGAGGAGGATGAGACGATGTAGGCGGAACTGTAGCCGAGCTTCTCGCAGAAGGTGTCCAGATAGGCCGCGATCTGCGCCGCCTGCTCCTCCCGCGGGATAGTGTTCTCCGCTTTGAGACGCTGCTGCAGGAAGCTGTCGTTGGCAATGGTCCGGGCCACCATGATGGGCTTCAGCAGCTCGTTGTTGATGTCCTCGTAGGCGCCCGCGGCGAGAACTTTTATCATTTCCCGGTCATGGCGTTCGATGACGCTGTCCAGGACGAAGTACGAGATGGCTATGGAAAGGATGGACAATACGGTGATGATCGTCATCATCGGGGTCCTTATGCTCTTTGAGGAATGCATCCTGAAATCCCCCGCTTTTTCCTGATGGAAACTTTGACAAAGTCCATTCTACTTCGCCGGAGGCTTTCGCGTCAAGATGGGCAGCGGAGGATTTTTGCGGGGCAGAAAAGGGGACGGTGCGGGGTATGCTCCGCCAGTGCGCCAATCATCCGCAAAATCGAATAATAGATATACTCCCTCATGTATAGAATTCATTCATGATTATTCATTGACAAAATTCGCAAAAATGACTAAAATAGAGGTGACAATTGAACAGCGTTGGGAACAGGTGTCGAGACGACCGGGAAAGACGTCTGCCCGTCCGTGCGGAGGGGAAAGCGCTTTTCCGAGGGAATCCGGTCGAAGCCGGAGCGGTCCCGCCACTGTAAGGGGAGTCCCGCGGAACTGTGCCACTGGAGCGAAAGCGCCGGGAAGGCCCGCCGGGATGAGGAACCTGAGCCAGGAGACCTGCCTGTTCTGACAATCGCCGATGGCGCCGGAAACGGCGCTGGTACCTGCGAAAGATGGGGAGGGGATTGAGGGGACGCGACGAGCGGGTTCGAGGTACCGCTTTCCCGTGTTTCCCGTGCTGTGCACGGTCTCCGGCACATCAACTTCTCCGGCTTTCTTCCCGAAGCCGGTTTTTTGATGCCCGGAGCCGTTTTCCCGCAGCGCGCTCAATCTGTCTGCCCATGTTTTGCAGACAGGTTTTTTGTTTTCGGAGACGACCGGCCGGGACGCTGACGGGCGGCGGCTCCATCCGGCCAAAGGCGGAGGGTTCCTCCTCCTTTGGCAAATCGAAAAAGGAGGGTTCCGATGGAAGAAGAAAAGAAAGTCCCGGAAGGTGAGCTCGATCTGCAAGCAATCCTGAAGGAGGCGGAGAGCAAGACGGACTTCCCCGAGGTACCGCTGGACGAGTTCGCTCCGCCGACGGACGAGGAGTGGAAGGCGGCCTGCGAGGCCCTGCTGAAGGGGGCGCCGTTTGACAAGGTGATGTTCACCAAGACTTACGAGAACATCACGTTCGAGCCGATGTACACCCGCAAGCACACGGCGGACATCCTGCCGAAGAATTCCTTCCCCGGCATGGGCGACTACCTCCGGGGCGCGAAGATCAGCGGCTATGTCGGCAAGCCCTGGGGCGTGGCGCAGTCCTGCGACGAGACGCTGCCGAAGGAGAACAACGAGCTCCTGAAGTTCGAGATCGACAAGGGCTCCACCGTCTACAACATCCGGCTGGACAAGGCGACACTCCAGAACCAGGACGCCCGCCAGGCGGAGAAGGTCGGCGACGACGGCTGCAGCGTGACGACGCTGGAAGATATGCACCAGCTCCTCGACGGCCTGAAGCTCGGCGAGTATCCGCTCTACATCTACACCGGCGCTTCGTCTCTGCCGGTGCTGGCCATGGTCATTGCCGCCATGAAGTCCTCCGGCGTCGCGCCGGCGAAACTCACCGGCTTCATCGGCGCCGACCCCATCGGCCAGATGGTGGTGGACGGCAAGAGCCTGGCGCCGCTCTCCCAGCTCTATGACGAGATGGCTGCCTGCGCCAAGTGGGCGCTGAAGAACGCGCCGGGGCTGCGTACCATCATGGTGCGTGACGACGTGTTCAGCCGCGGCGGCGCCAGCGACGTCCAGGATACCGCTTACATCCTCGGCATCGCCGTCGAGTACATCCGCCAGCTGATGGCGCGCGGCCTCACCATCAAGGAAGCCGCCAGCCAGATTTTCTTCGGCGTCTCCATGGGCGCGAATTTCTTCATGCAGATCGCCAAACTCCGGGCCGCCCGTCCGATCTGGGCCAACATCATCAAGGCCTTCGGCGGTGACGAGGAAGACCGGGCCATGCACGTTCACGGCCGCCCGGCGCTGTTCTTCAAGACGGTCTTCGATCCCTACGTCAACATGCTCCGCAATACGACGGAGATTTTCTCCGGCGTCGTCGGCGGCATCGACTCCTACGAGAGCTCGACCTTCGACGAGCCCATCCGCAAGGGCGACGTCTTCTCCCGCCGCATCGCGCGCAACATCCAGATCATGCTGCAGGATGAGTTCGGTCTCATCCAGCCCATCGATCCGGCCGGCGGCTCCTGGGCCGTCGAGTCCCTGACGAAGCAGATCAAAGAGAAGATCTGGGCCGAGTTCCAGACTGTCGAGGGCAAGGGCGGCATCGTGAAGGCGCTGGAGGCCGGCTATCCGCAGGACGAGATCGCCAAGACGCTGGATGCCCGCTTCAAGGCGCTGGAGCTCCGCAAGGACCGCATCGTCGGCACCAACATGTACCCGAACATGACCGAGGAGCTGCTGGACCGCCGCGAGGAAGACGTACCGGCGCTGAAGAAGCAGCGCACGGCGGACATCGAGGCCTATCTCGCCGATCTCGACGAGGCGTTCAAGAAAGACGCGCTGGCGAAGGTCAAGGGCGCGGCGGCGGAAGCCGCGGTTGAGGCGGCCATCGAGGCGGCCAAGGCCGGCGCCACCATCGCCGAGATCCGCGAAGCCCTGGCGAAGGGCGGCGACGCCGACACGGTGAAGGCCATCGCGCCGCACCGCTGGAGCGAGCGCTACGAAGAGCTCCGCATGGCCACCGAGGCTTACAAGAAGGCCCATAACGGCGACAACGTGAAGGTCTTCCTGGCCAACATGGGCCCCATCCCGCAGCACAAAGCCCGGGCGGACTTCTCCACCAGCTTCCTGCAGGTCGGCGAATTCCAGGTCGAGCTCAACAACGGTTTCAAGACGACGGACGAGGCCGCGGCCGCGGCGAAGGAGTCCGGCGCCGACGTAGCCGTCATCTGCTCCACCGACAAGACGTATCCCGAGATCGTTCCGGATCTGGCGCCGAAACTCAAGAAGGCGCTGCCGAACGCCACCATCTATCTCGCCGGCGCGGCCCCGAAGGACCTCGAGCCGGTCTACCGCGAAGCGGGCGTAGATGACTTCATTTCCGTCAAGGCGAACTGCTACCAGATCCTGCGGTTCCTGCAGAAGAAGAAAGGGATGATCGATTAATGGCATTGAATCCTGATTTCACGAAACTGGATTTGGAAGCCGCTCCGGCCCAGAACGAGGCCGAGTGGAAGAAGCGCCTGGCCGACGAGGTCCACAAGGACTATGACGACATCGTGAACACCACGATGGAGCACGTCAAGGTTCGTTCCTTCTACACCGAGAAGGAATACGACCACATGAACCATCTGGACTTCGCCAGCGGCATTCCGCCCTGCCTGCGGGGCCCGTACTCCACGATGTACGTCTTCCGTCCCTGGACGGTGCGCCAGTACGCCGGTTTCTCCACGGCGGAGGAGTCCAACGCTTTCTACCGCCGCAACCTGGCCGCCGGTCAGAAGGGCCTTTCCATCGCTTTCGACCTGCCGACCCATCGCGGCTATGACGCCGACAACCCGCGCGTCTTCGGCGACGTCGGCAAAGCGGGCGTCTCCGTCTGCTCGATGCTCGACATGAACATCCTGTTCTCCGGCATCCCCCTGGACCAGATGTCCGTCTCGATGACGATGAACGGCGCCGTGCTCCCGATCCTCTCCTTCTTCATCCAGTCCGGCATCGAGCAGGGTGTGGACAAGGCCATCATGGCCGGTACCATCCAGAACGATATTCTGAAGGAATTCATGGTACGTAACACTTACATCTATCCGCCTGATATGTCCATGCGTATCATCGGCGACATTTTCGAGTACACCACCAACTACATGCCGAAGTTCAACTCCATTTCTATTTCCGGTTACCACATTCAGGAATGCGGCGCTACCTGCGATCTGGAATTAGGCTACACCCTGGCCGACGGCATGGAATACATCCGCACCGGTGAAAGAGCAGGCCTGAAGGTTGACGCCTTCGCAAAACGTCTGTCCTTCTTCTGGGATATGGGCAAGAACTACTTCATGGAAGTTGCCAAGATGCGTGCGGC
>JAEEGN010000230.1 GCA_016280345.1 Selenomonadaceae bacterium
CCACGCCGAGCACCCGATCGAGAAGGTCGGCGCCAAGCTCCGCGGCATGATGTCCTGGCTCAAGGGGCAGGACAAGCTGGAATTCTGATTCCTTTCTCTGATTGAACGCATACAAAACGGCCTGTCTCCGCTGAAGGAGGCAGGCCGTTTTTATGATGCGGCAAAAGGAAAGGAGGCTCGGCAGAGCAAAATCTGACAGTTTACGCGAAAATTCAAGGTTTCCGCAAAGTCTAAAAGGGAGGGGCTTAAAGCCCCCCTCCGGGAGGGCGTGATATGCCACTGGCATATCACGGGGGGGAGCCAGCGGGCGTTATATTTTGCTTTAGACTGAAGTAAATGGCTGCGAGAACTGATGGTTTGCGTAAAGCGAAGCTGACGGTTTGTGCGGAAATCAAAAGTTCGTGTAAAGCCAAGTGCGGTGTCCCTCCTTCCGGCTCGCAAGCTCGCCACCTCCCTCCAGAGGGAGGCTCGGCAGAGCAAAATCTGACAGTTTACGCGAAAATTCAAGGTTTCCGCAAAGTCTAAAAAGGGAGGGGCTTAAAGCCCCCCTCCGGGAGGGGCGTGATAGTCAACAGAGGCAAGCTTTTTTGGACACAACAATACGGGGCTGTCGCATACTGCGGCAGCCCCAAAAAACGGTTTTACGCGCTCTGTCGCGCTTTTTCCGCCAGCGTGTAGCCGGCTTCCAGCGCCTTTTCGTTGGCCGCTTCCGTGCCCTTCGGGACGCGGTCGAGGACGGCCTTTTTCAGCGCCTCTTTGGAAACGCATTGGGTGAGGCCGGCCACGGCGCCGAGGGCGACGATGTTGGCGAACAAGGTCTTGCCGCAGGCCTCGTTGGCGGTGCGGGTGATGGGAAGATCGACGCGCCGGGCGCCGCTCCCTTCGACGCGTTGGACAAAGAGGCTGTCGGTGATGACGAGGCTTTCAGGGCCGCAGTCGCGGGCGAACTTGTCCGCCGCCTCCTGGCTCATGACGAGCAGGGTGTCGGGACGGGTCACCCGCGCGAAGTGGATGGGCTCGTCGGCGAGGATGACCTCGGCCTTCGACGAGCCGCCCCGGGCCTCGGGGCCGTAAGATTGGGACTGGACGGCGTTCTGCCCGTCGAGAAGCCCCGCCTCGGCCAGGATGATGCCGGCGGTGATGAGGCCCTGGCCGCCGGTGCCGGAAAAGCGGAATGTCTTTTTCATGTCGTTCACGTCCTCCTTCACACTTCGTTGCGCATCTGAGACTCTGATCGCTGAAGCGTCAGGAGCCTCAGCATCCTTACGCCTGCGCCCGGCGGATGATTTCGTCGTAGGCGGCGGTGTATTCCACGGCGTCCGTGCGCTCCGACAGCAGACCGATGGGGAACTTGCCGGCCCGCTCGTCTTCGGTCATGGTGTCCCATTTCGCCTTCATGACGGCGTGGTCCTTCTGCCATTCCATCATCTGGCCGGGGTTGCCCATCTTGTTCTGACGGCCGTAGTTGGTGGGGCAGGCGGTGACGGCCTCGACGATGCTGAAGCCTTTGTGCCGGATGGCTTTGGCGATGAGGTCGGTCAGGAGCGGCGTGTGATAAGTGGTGGCGCGGGCGGTGAAGGTGGCCCCGGCGGCCCGGGCCAGCGCGGTGATGTCAAAGGCCGGCTCGATGGTCTGATAGGGGGCGGTGGTGGCGCGGCTCCCCTGCGGAGTGAGGGGCGAATACTGGCCGCCGGTCATGCCGTAAATGTTGTTGTTGAAGACGATGAGCGTCAGGTCGATGTTGCGGCGGGCGGCGTGGATCAGGTGGTTGCCGCCGATGGCGGAGCAGTCACCGTCGCCGCTGGCGACCAACACGGTGAGGGACGGCCGGGCCATCTTGAGACCGGTGGCGATGGCCAGCGCCCGCCCGTGGACGGTGTTGGCGGTGTTGAAATCAAGGTAGCCGGAGACGCGGCTGGAGCAGCCGATGCCGGAAATCAGGGCGACGTCGTCTTTGGCGAGTCCCTCCCGGTCGATGGCCTGCACCATGGCGGCGGTGACGATGCCGTTGCCGCAGCCGGGGCACCATATATGGGGCAGCCGGCCCGGGCGGAAGTATTTCTCAACCAGTGCTTCTTTCATTTCCCGGCGCCCCCTTTCATCGCGTTTTCGATTTCGGCCAGAAGATCCTCCGGCGTGGCGGATTCGTTGTCGTATTTGCTGTAGGCGAGGACGGGAACGCGGCCCTGCACGGCCCGCTCGACTTCCCGCACGTACTGGCCGCAGTTGAGTTCGTGGACGAGGATACCCCGGACTTTCGCGGCCAACGCCCGGATCTCCTTCTCCGCGAAGGGCCAGATGGTGACGGGGCGGAAGAGCCCGGCCCGGATGCCCTTCGCCCGAGCCAGGTCAATGGCGTCGTAGGCGGTGCGGGCGGCGCCGCCAAAAGCTACGATGGCAAGCTCGGCGTCATCGAGGCGGTATTCCTCGACGGTCACGATGTCGTCCAGATGATCGGTGAGCTTTTTCCGCAGGCGGTCCTGCTGGGCCACCGTGGCGGCGGGCGTGCCCTTGGGGAAGCCGGTCTCATCGTGGACGAGGCCGGTCACGTGCCAGCGGTAGCCGCTGCCGAAGGGGGCCATCGGCGCCACCAGGGAGCCGTCCTTGGCCTGATAGGCGAGGTAATCCTCCGGCGCCCCCGCCGGAACCTTGCGCCGCACCACGGGCAGGTCGTCGTAATTGTCCGGCAGGTCGATGCGCTCCCGGAGATGGCCTACGACCTCATCCATCAGCAGGATGACGGGGCAGCGGTACGTCTCGCTCAACGCTACCGCCCGCCGGGTGAGGTCGAAGCACTCGGGGACGCTGGCAGGAGAAAGGGCGATGATCCAGTGGTCGCCGTGGGTTCCCCAGCGGGTCTGCATCACGTCTCCCTGGGAAGGAGAGGTGGGCTGTCCGGTGGAGGGGCCGACGCGCTGCACGTCAACCACCAGACAGGGAATCTCCGCCGAGCAGGCGAAGCCCAGCATTTCCTGTTTCAGCGAGAAACCCGGCCCGCTGGTGGCGGTCATGGCGATGACGCCGCCCAGGGAGGCGCCGGTTACGGCAGCGATACCGGCGATCTCGTCCTCCGTCTGCATGAACTTACCGCCCACCTGGGGCAGCCGCTTGGCCATGCCCTCCGCGATCTCGGTCGAGGGCGTGATGGGGTAGCCGCCGTAGAAGCGCACCCCGGCGGCGATGGCTCCCTCAACCACCGCCTGATTTCCCTGCATCAAAAGAACCCGGGCCATGCTCACCCCTCCTCCTTCGTCACGAAGATGGCGTAATCGGGACAGCGCATCTCGCACTGGCCGCAGGCGATGCAGTCCCCCTCCTTGCCGGGGGCCACCGCCGACTTGTTCAGCTCGGTGATCATGAGCACCTGCTTCGGACAGAAGTGGGCGCAGATGCCGCAACCCTTGCAACGCGCGGTAACGAATTTCAGGCTCATAAAAGTCCGCCCTTTCCGTTTGATACTTTGATACTCCAATACGCCTATCATAGCACAAATTCGAGGATTATTCAAATTTTGTATGAAATCCATACTGACAAGTAATAGATTCTTCGTCGCCGCGAAAAAGCCTTGCATTCTGCCGTCCGCCATGCTATCATAAGACCGTCATCAGACCAGAGAAAGGCGATGAACCGGAAGAGTACGCCGCGAAGCGCCGCCCAGAAAGCCGGGAGCGATGGGAACCGGCCGGAAGGACGCGGGGGAAGTTCGCCGGGGAGCCGGCCGCTGAATCAGTGTGTCCGGCACTGGGTAGGCGGCGCCGGAGCCTCACCGTTATACGAGGAGCCTGTCGGCCGACGGCCCGCGGGCAGTGAGCGATCCGCCGCGGCGGATAAAGCAAGGTGGTAACGCGAGACGAGTCTCGTCCTTCAACGGACGGGACTTTTTTATTTTGACGAGGGGGATTTTCTTATGGAAACGATGGGATTCCTGGGCCCGCAGGGGACGCACAGCGAGGCGGCGGCGCTCTGGCTGACCCGGCAGCAGGCGGAACCGGCGCGTCTGGCGCCATATCCCGATATCTTCTCCGCCATCCAGGCCGTGACCGAGGGAGAAACGGAAAGAGCCCTGGCGCCGGTGGAGGACTCCCTGGAGGGGGCGGAGAACATAAACCTCGACACCCTGGCCCCGAGCG
>JAEEGN010000231.1 GCA_016280345.1 Selenomonadaceae bacterium
CCGGCGGCACAGGCGGAGCGCAGGGCGTAGTCGAGGCCCGCCGCCAGCCGCTCCGGCGCCTCCGGTTCCACGCCGTTCGCCCGGGCCACGCGGTCCGCCAGCACGAAGCCGAAGCCGCTGGCCTCCCGGGCCAGCCGGTAGGGATCCCGCTCGAGCACGTCGAGGGTGAAGGAGCCATACTGTTTGTAAAGACGGCCGGCGTAAGCCCCGGAGGCGCCGTGGGTTTCCAGCCACAGCATGATGTCCCGGAGTTCCGACTGAGCGGTATAGGAGGCGTGAATCTTCTCCGCCGTCTTCGGGCCGATGCCGGGAACCTCCCGCAGGCGGTGGGGTTCCTGCTCGATGACGGTCAGCGCCGCCTCGCCGAAGGCCGCTACCAGCCGCCGGGCCATCGCCGGACCGACGCCCTCCACCGCCCCCGAGGCCAGGAACCGCTCGATGCCCTCGGCGCTGGTGGGGGCGGCCACCTGAATGCCCGTCGCCTTGAACTGCTCGCCGAAGCGGGGATGGCGGAACCACGCTCCGGTCAGCCGCACTTCCTGGCCCACCAGCGGCGGCGCCGAGGGAACCGTAGCGGCGACGAGATGGCGCTTCCCCTCCGGTTTCAGCCGGAATACGGAAAAACGTCCGTCGTCGCTGGCAAAAACGATGCTCTCCACGACGCCGGAAAGCTGCTCCTGCTCCAAGACGCCGCCCTCCTTTCCCCGCGCCTCAACGCGCGATGCTCATGCTTTTTCCGCCAGCGCGCCCCAGCGCTCGTAGCGCTGCGCCACCTCCGCTTCCTTGTCGGCGTAAGCGGCGGCGATGGCGGCGCTCTTTTCCGGGTCGCTCTGGAGCAGCGGGTCGTTCATCTCCCGCTCCAGCATCTTCAGCTCCGCCTCGGCCATGGCCAGCTCCGCCTCCGCCCGGGCCAGCAGTTCCTCCCGCCGGCTGTCCCCGGCGGCGGGGCGGGGCGGGGCCGCCGCTTTCGCCGTCGGCCGGGGCGAGGGCGTCCTGGCCGGGGCCTCTTTCTTCGGCGGGGCGGCGTTCTCCGCCGCCGCCTTTTCTTCCGCCCCCTTCTTCTCCCGGTAGTAGCTGTAGCTGCCGCCGTACTCGGTGAGATGCCCGTCCTCCAGTACCAGGGTGCGGTTCGTCACCCGGTCGAGGAAGTAGCGGTCGTGGGACACCACGATGAAGGTGCCGGGAAAGGCCATCAGCGCCTCCTCCACCGCCTCCTTCGCGGGAATGTCGAGGTGGTTCGTCGGCTCGTCGAGGACCAGGAAATTCGCCCCTGTCATCATCAGCTTCAGGAACGCCAGCCGCGACTGCTCGCCGCCCGACAGTTCCCCCACCAGCCGCTCCACTTCGTCGCCCCGGAACAGGAACGCCCCGAGGTAGTTCCGGGCCCGGGGTTCGTCAAGGCCGAAGTCGTAAAGGATCTCGGCCAGCACCGTGCGCTCCGGGTGCAGTCCCTCATGCTGCTGGGAGAAGTAGCCGATTTTCACCCGGCTGCCGATCTTCACCCGGCCCGTGGGCGAGGCCAGTTCCCCGATGAGAACGCGCAGCAGCGTCGTCTTCCCGGCTCCGTTGGGCCCCACGATGGCCAGGCCGTCGCCGCGCCGCACCAGGAGCGAGAGATCGCGGAAAACCGTATGGCCGGCGAACGCCGCCGAGACTTCCTCCAGCTCCGCCACCCGCTCGGCGCACTCCGCCGGCGGGCAAAAGGCGAAATAATTGAAAGCGGCCGTCTCCGGCGGCAGCACGATGCGTTCCAGCCGGTTGAGCTGGCTCTGGCGGCCCCGGGCCTGCTTCGCCTTGATGCCCGCCCGGTAGCGGCGAATGTACGCCTCCGTCTGGCGGATATGCTCCTGCTGCTTCTCCCAGGCCGCCTCCAGCGACGCCCGCCGCTCCGCCCGGACCCGCTGGAAATAGGTGTAGTTGCCGTCATAGACCGTGACCGTCTGATGGTCGAGCTCCAGGATTTTCGTCGCCACCCGATCGAGGAAGAAGCGGTCGTGGGAGATCAGCAGGACGCCGCCGCGATAACTCAAGAGGAAGCCCTCCAGCCACTCGATCATGGCGATGTCGAGATGGTTCGTCGGCTCGTCGAGGAACAGGAACTCCGGCTCCCGCAGCAGCGATTTTGCCAGCGCCACCCGCGTCCGCTGCCCGCCGGAAAGATGGGCGGCGCTTTTTTGAAGCTCCGCCTCGGTGAAGCCCAGCCCAAATGCCACGCGGCGGATGCGGCTCTCGTAATCGTAGCCTTCCAGATGCTCGAACCGCTCCACCACCCGGCCGTACTCTTCCATCAGACCGTCATCGGCGCCGGCGGCGATGGCCGCTTCCAGCCGCGCCTTCTTCGCCGCCAGCGCCTCGATGTCCTCGAAAGCGCCGCGGAACTCCTCGCAGAGCGTCCCCGTCCCGAGTTGCGCCGCCTGCTCCAGATAGCCTGCCGGCGAAGCCCCGTCGTAGCGCACTTGCCCGGCGTCGTACTCCTCTTCCCCCAGCAGGCAGCGGAAAAGCGTCGTCTTGCCCGCCCCGTTGGCTCCTACCAGACCGGCCCGCTCGCCCCGGCGCACCCGGAAACTCACGTCGCGGAACAGCTCCCTTGTCCCGAACGACTTCTTCAACCCGCTGACCAAAAGCTCGCTCATCTCTCCGTGATCCTTTCCCGCCCGGACGCCCCGCGTCCGCCGAAACATTTCTCCTATTATAGCATTCCCGCGGCGGTTGCGCCAGTATGCGGGGAATTTTCACGGCAAAAAGGGCGGGCACCGGAAAAACAACCCCGCCCGCCGGTTGAAAAAAACGCCAAAATGTGATTTACTATTAAGGAACTGTTTTCGCTTCCGGGAGGTTTCCTTCATGCTGTCATATCTGATGCTGGCGTTTCTGGCGGTCATCGTCATTTTCTTCGTGGCCGAGGAGTACCGGCAGGTCACGAAGCTCAACGTCGTCCGCCGGCTCATCGACACCTACGAGCACGACGTCGAGAACCCGCAGCTCATCGACGAGATGTACGATTTTTGCCGGAAGGACCGGCGGCTCAAGAAAGTCGTCGAGAAACATCAGGCCACGCGGGAGGACTTCGACATGCTCTACCACAAGCTCCTGATTCTCGGCAATTTCCGCAAATACAACCGCTTCGTCCCCATCTCGTCCTTCTTCGCCGTCTATACGCTGGATTACCTGCTCACCCACCGGGACGAGGACCACTTCAAGCTCACCAAGAAATGCATGAATTTCTTCAATATATGAGACGGCGGACAGGACAAATCCGCTGAAATCGGGTATAATCAGGAAAGCAGAACGCGGCCCCCGCCGGCCGCTGACAAAGGAGAAATCGCTCATGTCCAGTACGTTCAGTGTCGCGGTAAATTACCATGACGTCCTCGGCTATATCGAGTATGACGGCGACAAGAAAGAAGCCCGCGTCATCCTGCCGGACGAGACCGGCCGGAAGCTGGCCGAGGATTTCCTCGGCGCTCCGCATCAGGTCCGCATTCCCCGGGAAACGCTCCTCGACTTCACCGAGGAAACGATTGACCCGCTGGCCAGCGTCCGTAACTTCCAGACGGCGCTGACGAAGCTCTGGGAGGAGACCGGCGTCCATGTGGACTGGTCGCGCCCGGTAGAATTCGTGAAGAAATACCCGTCGCTGGCGGACCTCCCGAAGGGCGGCATTCCCTTCGAGCTGCCTTCCGAGGATTGAGGCAGCGCCCCGGCACGCGTCGCCGGGCCCGGAAAAGGCCGGAGGCAGCCTCTCTGGCGGAGTGCCTTCCGGAACGTGATACGAAATCGAGTAGGAGGCGGTGATTAGCCGCCGTCCTCTCACACCACCGTGCGTACCGTTCGGTACACGGCGGTTTCAATAGTTGACGTGCACAGACTGATACGCTAAGGCTAAGTCATAAAAGCCGAAGCGTATCAGTCTTTCTTTTGTCAAAGCCATTTTGACCGCTACCGTGTTGCTTGTCCACCAACAGCCTCTGCGGCAGTTCCCCGCCTGGCAAGCAGTTTCCTCGGGGACTCCCAACACGCGAAGGTTTCGTATCTTCGTCCTTACCTTCTTCCAGTGCTTCCATATGCACATCCTTATGCGATGGTACAGCCATTGGTTCAGTTCTTCTATGTGGTTCTTCATGCTCGCAAGTCCGAAGTAGTTCAGCCAGCCTCTCATGTAAACTTTTATCTTGTCCAGAGATTCGCGCAATTTCTGCGCTCTTTTCCGGGACGCAAGCTCTTTCAGCTTGGCTTTCATCTTCCCCCACGCTTTCGGATGGACACGGACGAATGTACCGTTTCCATTCTTGCCAAGCGCAAAGCCAAGATATTTGAAATTCCTCCTCGCGAACACGCTGACCACTCCGCTTTTCTCTCGGTTGACTTTCAGTTTCAGTCTTCCTTCAAGATAGGCTGTGCTTGTGCCCAAGAGCCGCTCCGCCGCTCGCTTGCTTTTGGCAAGGAGCACGATGTCGTCCGCGTACCTTATGCACGGGACTCCTCTTTTCGCAAACTCTTGGTCAAATTCATTGAGATAGACGTTGGCAAGCAACGGAGATAAGTTCCCTCCCTGCGGCGAACCTTCCTCTGTCTCCATGACGACGCCGTTTTCCATGACTCCGCTTTTGAGGTATCTCTTGATGAGCTGTATGACCCGCTCGTCTTTGATAGTCCTCCTGAGTATGTTCAAGAGCAGTTCATGGTTCAGGGTGTCGAAATACTTGGAGAGGTCCAGAACTACCGCATAGGTATAGCCCTGCCCCACGTACTCCTCCACTTTCCTGATAGCGTCTTTCGCACTTCTTTTCGGCCTGTACCCATAGCTTCCCTCGGCAAACAGCGGCTCATAGATTGGTATGAGCTTCTGCGCCATGGCCTGCTGTATGGTTCGGTCTATGACGGTGGGGATGCCAAGCTTCCGTATCCCTCCGTCCGGCTTTGGGATTTCCACGCGCCTCACTGGCTTCGGGGTATATTTGCCCCTCCTGATTCTTTCCACCAGTTCTTTGCTGTGGTTATCCGTTTTCAGGTAAGCAAGCGTTTCCTCGATGGACATGTCGTCGACTCCCGCCGCTCCCTTGTTCGCCTTCACTCTCTTGAAAGCTCTGTTCAGGTTGTCCCTGTCCAGTATCTTCTCCAAGAGTTCCGGCTGTGCACTGTCCCGTTCCTTCCATATCCGGCGGAACGACCTTGACGCTCCCGCATATCTTTCGTGTTCCGCACTATCCTTTTGCGGGCAGCTCTTGTACTCAAGATTTTCTGTCATTTCGGCCGTTCCCCCTTTCCCGGTTGTACTTGGAACTCCTACTGATTCGGCCCTTCACCTCTCGGCTACTATGGCCTCTGCTGACTTCTGCACGTTCAGCACGCCCTTGCGAGCGTGGTTGCCCCTTTCGGAGCGTTCTGTGCAGACCTCCCCGGGTACCACACGTTCCTTTCCCTCCATCTACCTGCCGCATCTACCACCGCCAGTTCCGTGTAGCTATTGGACTTCGACCTGTGATGCGGCCTTATCCCCAGCGATAGCCTTATATGCGATTCCTGTTCGTCAGGCCAGAGGTTTGCCTGCACCTTCCTTCAGATTCCACCTCACGATGGACACCCTTGGTGTTCGGCTGTATCCTTCCCGCTACCGGGCAGATTCCGGTCTTTCACCGGTTAGAAACGTGCGCCGCCGGGCGCACATC
>JAEEGN010000232.1 GCA_016280345.1 Selenomonadaceae bacterium
ATTCTTTTCGGAGCGCCCTCAGGAGCCCATTCACATCCTCCGCACGTATCGCCGTTCCACTCTCGGCGACTCCCTGTGACGTGCCGCGGGGAAGCTACTCTTCTCCCTCATCGGTTTAGCGGAAGGATACGCCTATGTCAGGAAGATGTCAAGAGGGATGAATGTATTTTTCCTGTTTTTACCGGCCTGCTGGCGGGACGAAACGGGATGATTCCGGCATTGAGTCCTGCGGTTCCGGAAGCGTTTCCGGGGACTGTTCGCCGCGGCGAAAGGCCGGATCACCGGGCAGATGAACATGTTCGGCCGCCATGCGTCTGCGGGCGTCGGTCATATCGGCATAGTGTTTGCGGGTGGTATCGACAGAAGTGTGGCCCAGTACGTCCGCCACCAGATAAATGTCGCCGGTTTCATGGTACAGATTCGTCGCGTAAGTGCTGCGCAGCTTGTGCGGGCTGATACGGCTCTTGAGCGGGGCTGCCACGGCGGCGTATTTTTTGACCAGGTTCTGGACGGCACGCTGGGTGATGCGACGGCGTTGCAAGCTCAGGAACAGGGCGTCCTCATGGCCCGGCAGCGTTTCGATTTTTTCACGCTCTTCCAGATAATTGGCCAGGGCTTCCGCCACTTCGGGAGGAAAATAGAGCACCACCTGGTTGCCGCCTTTTCGGGTGACCAGAAAGGCGTTGTTTTCCAGATCGACATCCGTGATGTTCATGCCAACGCACTCGCTGACCCGGATGCCCGTGCCCAGGAAAAGTGACAGCATGGCATAATCCCGGGTGGCAGTGATCTTCTGATATCGCTGCTGGCCTTTGGAAAGCTGGTCTCCGGTCTGGGCCTGCTCGAGCATTTTGGCCATTTCTTCTTTGCTGAGGCGAATAATGGGTTTTTCGTGCACTTTGGGCAGCGGCACCAGCTCGGTGACGTTGGCATGGATGCGCTGGTTCTGGAACAGATAGTCGTAGAAGGATCGGATGGCGCAGAGCTTTCTTTTGATGGACAATTCGTGGTTGACAAAAACCCGGTCCGGTATAGAATCGTCGGAAGAGCTTTTGAGATAATAGGTCAGATATTCGGTATAGGCGATCATATCGCTGCGGGTGAGTTTTTCCAGATCCTCGTCGTTGAGCAGGTGAGGCGGCCGATCGGCAAAAGCGAGCCGTTCTGTGTGCAGAAACTGAAAAAACGTTCGCAGGTCAAGAGCGTAAGCCAGTCGGGTAAACGTACCGGTGGAAATGGCGATGGCCCGCAGAAAATCCGAACAGGCCTGCGGCAGCTCTTTGGAGATCGTGCGAATTTGCAAAATGCGTGATGCGTTGACTTCTTCGCGATAACGGTTCACTGATTCTGCCATAAAGACATCAGACTCCTTGAAATATAACGTTCAGGCGGAAATTGCCCCGGAAAGCCGATTATCGGCTTAACTATTCGTAAAACTGTGGTTTAGCGAATAGTTGGAACAGGATCATCATACTCCCCTGATGAACATCTGTCAAGGGAAACATGAAAAGTCAAGTCATTCACCGAAGTCGATTTCGGCTTAGACGGTTTGGTAAATTGGATGCTGACACAGAAGAGGATCATCAGAGGATGAAGAGCAGAACGAAAACTAATTGAATTCCAGACCGAATTCCTCCGGCCGGAATCTGGGGCAGACGCTTTCCTTGGTCGCGATGACGGCGTTGGCCAGACGCGTACCGATTTCGCAGGACTCCGCCAGGGATTTGCCGTAAGTCAGGCCGATGGTAACTCCGGAAAAGAAAGCGTCTCCGGCGCCGGTGGTATCGATGACGTTGACATGCGGAGCGGGACAAAGCCCGGAGACGCCGTCTATTTCGGCATACACCGCGCCCGCTTCTCCCAGCGTAATCACCATTCGGGGAATCCCGGAACGAATCAGGCGATCGATGAGGATTTTTTGCAGGTCTTCCGCCGAGGTCTCGGCATAATCTTCAGAGAACAGCATCCCTGCCTCCTGCGCGTTGCAGACGATACAGGCCATTTTTTGCAGCAGATCGCGCCGTTCCATGGCAATGGACATGTTGGATACCACCGCGTAGATGTCTTTGTTGTATTTTTGCGCCAGCGCGATGATTTTTTTGAGAATCGGCACGTCCATGTCGATTTCCACCACGATGCTGTCCGCTTCGCGGATGATCCTGTCCCCGTCTGTTTCCAGTACCTGCAGCAGAGCGCTCAAATCCGGCCGGCTGGAAATGGAAGCTATCACGTCTCCTGTGTTGTCAAAAACCGCAAGCCAGGTGCCGGTGCCGTCCGGACGGCGTATGACATAGTCGGTATTCACCTTGTGGCGTTTCAGCTTTTCCACCACTTCGTCCCCGATGGCGGTATCGTCCACCACGCTGACAAAGGTGGGCCGAAGTTCCACATTGGCAATGTTTTCAACCACATTGCGGCTGACGCCGCCATGGGTGTGAATCACCCTGCCGACATTGCGTCCGTCCGGGATATACTTGTCGAGCGGATAGCCTTTGATATCTACAAATACCGCGCCGAATACCACAATGCCCATTGATTCACACCTTCCCTTTCACCGCTGTCGTTTCTGATCGTACATTAGTCTTTTTCCTGCAACCGACGTTAAGGCCTCACGGCCAGCCAATC